>JAIVHP010000299.1 GCA_020201045.1 Flavobacteriales bacterium | reverse complement strand
CCTTACGCGCGCATCGAAGGTGCAATAAGTTCGCATCTTTTTGCCATCCTCTTACGCAGTGGAAGATAAACCGCAGCATCCAAAAACCGTCGCTGCAAACCCTACAAAAGGCAATCTTCACATTGGCCTATCAATAAAAGTTCTGCACGATCTACTTTGTGATTTGGAACTGCAGGAACGGAAAGGTCTAAACTCAAACACTCTGTCTTGCCACAATCGCGGCATTGGAAATGCGGATGAGCATCTCTGTGTTGAGACGAATCACAACCTTTACACTTCGCATATCTCTGCAATCCTTCGTTGTCTTTAAAAGAATGGATGATACCGTCGTCTTCCAACCTTTCAAGAATCCGGTAAACGGTAGTCTTGTTCATCTGTGGCTGCAGTTGCTTTACCAGGTCAACACTCAACAAAGCTCCATTTGAATGGTCAAAAACATCTAGCAATGTTTTGACCGATTTTGTTTTTCTAACTATTCCCATGTCGCAAAAATAATGCAACTGAATTGCAACAACAAATGTCTTGTATATATTTGCAACTTAGTTGCATTAAAAAAGCCTTGGATTTATGATAGATATTCAAAATGCAAACAAGTCTTTTAAAGACACTCCTGCCTTGCAAAGCTTAAATTTGCATGTCGGCGCAGGGGAGATTCTAGGACTTTTAGGGGCGAACGGAGCTGGTAAATCTACCACCATAAATATGCTTTTGGGTTTTTTGGCTCCCGATTCCGGATCGGTGAAAATAAATGAGAAAGATACCTTTAAACAAGCCCGGGAAGTCCGACAACTCATCGGCTATATTCCTGAAAATGTAAATCTCTATCCTTATTTATCAGGGATGGAGAATTTGGACTATTTCTGTCGTTTGGCGGGTTTGAAGTATTCTAAAGCGGAACTTCAGGAATTTCTTTCAACCTGTGGGTTACAGTCTGACGCCCACCTTAAAAAAGTCTCAGATTATTCCAAGGGGATGCGGCAAAAAGTAGGTATTGCCATTGCCTACGCCAAAAAAGCAAAGGTCTATTTACTGGACGAACCCGCAAGCGGTCTTGACCCCTTGGCGAGCAATGACCTTTCGGTATTGCTTAAAAAACTGGCAAACGAGGGAGCTGCGATTTTAATGGCATCGCACGATATTTTCCGGGTGCGAGAAGTTTGTCATCGCATCGGTATTCTCAATCAAGGTGCATTGGTAAAAGAACTCCGTAGTGAAGAAGTGAGTGCCAATGAACTGGAGCAATTGTATTTGAAATACATGACGAATTAAGGATAAGCGATGTGGCAAATTATTAAAAACGAATGGCTGTATTACAGCCGAACTCCGTGGCTCTTAGGCATTAGTTTAGGCTTTGTTGCCGTCCTGTTTGTGTCTATTGTTTTAGGATACTTTCAAGCACAAAAACAAACAGTACAATACACTGAAGCAAAAAACGACCTGCGCGAACAGTGGGAAAACATAGATGCTATGAATCCGCATGGTGCAGCCCATTACGGCACCTATGTTTTTAAGCCTTCAAATTTATTGAGCAGTTTGGACGAAGGTGTGAATAGCATCACGGGAAATGTGTTGCGAGTAGAAGGACACGTCCAAAACGAAATTGTACATTCCGAAGCATCGCAAATGCAAAGTATTTCCAAATTTGGTAAACTCAAAAGTTCGCTATTGCTTCAATACATAATACCCATTTTATTGATTTTCCTGGCGTTCAGCAGCATTAGTAATGAAAAACGAAGTGGGAGATTAAAACTACTGGTATTGCAAGGCGCAAAGCCATTTTCGCTGATTTTCGCCAAAACACTTTCGATTTGGTTCTATGGGCTTGGATTATTGGCCGTGACTATTTTGGCTTATGCGTTTTTCAATCTACAAGATTTGAATAGTGAGATTTTTAGCCGTACCGTCCTATTCTTCTGGTCTTATAGTTTGTACTATTTCATCGTTACCGGCTTGACTGTTTTCTTCTCAGCACGCTGGCAAAATCCTACTATCGCTTTGACTTCGATGCTAGGTTTATGGATACTATGGACGATTTTCCTGCCCAATGTTCTGATGAGTTCGGTAGAGAAATGGCACGAATTGCCCAGCCGCAATGAATTTAAAGCCGACATGAAAGAAGACCGATCCAAAGGATTGGACGGACACAACCCTTCAGATGAGCGTACCAAGGAATTAAAAGCCAATGTTTTGGAAGAATACGGCGTAGATAGTCTATCACAATTGCCCATCAACTTTGACGGACTTGTGATGCAGGAAGATGAAGAGTACGGCAACAAGGTTTGGGATAAGCATTTCGGAAATTTGAGAAGCGTATTCGCCCAACAAAAACAAAGTTATCAATTGGGGGGCATAGTAAACCCTTTCATTTCACTGCAAAACGCAAGTATGGGCTTTTCGGGCAATGACCATTTGCATCATCAGGAGTTTTTAGTGCAAGTTGAGCAATACCGCAGAGGCTTTATCAAAACACTCAACGACAAGCACGCCTTTGGCGGCTCAAAAACAGGTGATTGGGGCTGGAAAGCCGACAATGATTTCTATAAATCCGTCCCGGATTTTGAGCATCAGCCCACGGCTTTGGCTTTGGTATCCACGCATTATATCGCCGATTTATTGCTGTTAATGGGTTGGACAATCGCAGTGTTTGGGTTGATGATTTTGGGAACTAAAAAAATGCAAGTTCTATGAAAATCCTAAACATATTCTTGTACGAATGGAAGCATTTCTTTAGAAATCCATTCAAAATAGTAGCCGTATTGCTATTTGTAATTGCAGGTGTTTATGGTTTACACAATGGACAGAATTTGTATCAAAATCAAGCGGCTGAAATTGAGAAAATACAAGAGAAAATTGAAACCGATAAACAAAAATATCTTACCCAATATGAAGAAGGAAAGCTGGTTAATGAAGACCGTCCATGGATTGATATGAGCAGTCCGTTCTGGGCCATTTGGAATACGCCAACGTATAAACTCAAAACACCTTCGCCAGCCATGGTTTATAGTATTGGGCAGGCAGAACAATATGGTTTTTATAAGCGCGTAACGTTCTGGGCGAGTCCGTATGATGCGGACATGGCAGAGGAAATTGCCAATCCCGAACGCTTGCAAACAGGCACATTGGATTTTGCTTTTGTACTGCTTTTTCTATTGCCGCTCCTATTACTGATTTTGCTCTACAATATTAAAAGTGCAGAAGCCGAGCAAGGTTTTTTGCCCTTGATTGAAGTACAAAATGCCTCTAAAAATAGTTGGCTGCTGGCTCGAATGGCTTTTTATTACCTGCTTGTTACTGCAGTCGCTATCGGTTTATTATTCTATGGAGCTATGCTCACGGATGTATTCAAAACAGCAAGTAATGCCTTTTGGCAAATGCTGCTATACACTATACTGTACCTTTCTTTTTGGTCGCTTATCTTCTTTTTTATTTTAAAAATTGGGGAAAGTATTTTGGGAAACACCTTACAAATGGTGGGCGTTTGGCTACTATTCGCCTTCGTTGTTCCCGCTATTGTGCATCAAAGTGTAAGTATTGCTAAGCCCGCCAATTTGATGACCGATTTTATCGAGGTAAGAGATAAACAACAAGACCTTTATGCCAATGATAGTCTCTTTCAGCAAAAGCTGATTGTTTTATTTCCTGACATTGTAAACAGCCCGGTTTATCGTGACAGCACGAAAATTGATTTAGCAAGAAACCGATCAGCTTCTGCTTTGGTGAATGAACTCAAAAAAGAAAGTATTCAACCCATTGATCAAGAAAGTGAAGAGAAAAATAAATTGATACAAGCCACCTATTGGTTTAACCCTCTTACTTTTTTTCAAAACCAACTCAATAGCATTGCACAAACGCATTACTCCGATTATGAAGACTTTCGAAGTGCTATTCAAACTTCAATTGATTACCGTATTGGCGTTTTAATATCGGATGCTTGGAATGATGTGAAAGTGGATAAAGGGCGGTATTTAGAGTACAATTCAAAATTTAATAAATAATGAAGAACAAAATTATTTACCCAGTATTTCTATTCATTCTTTGGTCTGTTGTAAATACAGGTCAGTTATTTGCACAAGGATTCAAAGGCTACTATCAACATCCAGACATCCATGAGAATACGATTGTCTTTGTGGCGGAGGGTGATATTTGGAAAGTCCCCGTTCAGGGAGGGCTCGCCCAACGGCTCACTACCCACGCAGAAGAAGAGCGTCATCCTGCGATTTCACCTGATGGCAAAACCATTGCCTACACGGCAACTTACGAAGGACCAGGTGAAGTGTACACCATTGCCCGAGAAGGTGGCTTGCCCACACGCCGGACTTACACGCAAGGGTCTAAGGTGGTGGGCTGGACTCCCGATGGAAAAATTATTTACAGCACGGACCAATTCAGTAAGCTGCCCTATTACCAATCGCAGTTGGCTACGCTTGATTTGGAAGCGAAACAGCATATCGTAGTACCGTTGGCTGAGGCTTACCAGGGCGTACAAAATGAGGAAGGTACTTGGTTCTTTACGCACCTTTCCGGAGGCAATGAAAATGTTAAACGCTATGTAGGGGGTACAGCGCAGCAAATCTGGAAATTTGATGGAGAAAATGTGGCGGTAAAGCTAACCACAGACCACCTGGGGGAAAGTTTTAATCCGATGTGGCAAAACGGAAGGCTTTATTTCATTACCGACCGTGATGGCATACAGAACATTTGGTCGATGGATGCGGACGGCAAAGACTTGAAACAACACACCAAACACGCTGAATTTGACGTTCGGTCTGCTAATCTCGACAATGGAAAAATCGTCTATCAACATGCTGCCGACCTTTGGCTGTTGGATATTGCTTCGGGTGATTATGATAAAATTGACATACGCTTAGCTTCTGATCTTGAACATCTGCAAGAAACGTGGGTCAAAGATCCATCAAAGTACATCACTTCAGTGAACCCAAGTCCGGAGGGTGATCGAGTGGTAGTCACCACAAGAGGAAGAGTATTCGTTGTTCCAACAGAATCGGGGCGAACCGTTCAACATACAGCGCAAAAAGCTGAGGTTATCCGCCATCGTGATGCTGTTTTCTCTCATGACGGTAAAAACATCCTTAGTTTATCCGATGAAAGCGGGGAATTTGAATTTGTGCAGTTTGCTGCAAACGGTGCTGATGAAGTAAAGCCAATAACTAAAGATAGTCAGCGACTCAGATATGAAGGTATACCATCACCTGATGGTAAATGGATCGCTTATGATGACATTGAAAAAAACATGTACGTGCTCAATGTAAGTTCCGGAGTCAGTAAATTAATATCCACCAATCAACAGGGTATTCGGGATTTTTCGTGGTCGCCTGACGGCCAATGGCTGGCTTTTGTACAGCGTGCTTCCAATCGGATGAACCAAATCAAAGTATGTAATGTCAATGACGGTTCTCTTTTTGACCTCACCACCGATCGATCCAATAACCACAGCGCGGAGTGGAGTCCGGACGGTAAATTCATCTACTTCCTATCTGACCGGGGCTTCCAAACCTTGATCGGGTCTCCTCGCGATGGTAGATTGGGTAGCGTTTACTGGGACAAAAGCGAGAGTGTGTACCACGTTCCCTTGAAAAAAAGCTACAGGTCACCTTTCCGGGAAAAAGATGAACTCATGGGTGAACGCAAAGAAGAAGAGACATCCAACGACAAATTGGAAGTTACCATCGATAAAGCGGGTATTAAATCCCGGAACATAAAGGTTCCCGTTCCGGAAGGGAACTACCATAACCTGGAAGTCAATGAAAAGGCCATTTATTTACTGACCGAGGAAACAGGTTCCAAGGCCAATCATCATCTCAAAGGAGTTGAAATCACGAACGAAGACGCTAAGCTAACAGATATGGCTTCGGAAATCAACGGATTTGAATTAACTCAAAATGGTGAGAAAATGCTTATTTCAAAAGGGGGTTCATACTACCTGGTTGATGCAGGAACCGAGAGTTTGGATTTAAAGGAGGGTAAGATTGATTTGAGCGGCTGCAAGTTTTCCATCAAACCCAGGGAAGACTGGAAACAATTGTACAAAGATGCCTGGCGCATGGAGCGGGATTACTTCTATGACCAGAATATGCACGGTGTGGACTGGGAGGCGATGTATGAAAAGTACTTGCCCCTGGTGGACCGTGTAACCACCAGAAGCGAGTTAAATCAAGTTTTTGCGCGCTTAGTGGGTGAATTATCGGTATTACATGCCTGGGCAGAAGGTGGCGATATGCCTGGCGATGACCAAAATATTGGAGTAGCCAGCTTGGGGGCTCAGACCAGCCGGGACGAAGCCAACGGAGGGTATAGAATTGATTATATCTACCAGGGAGACCCGGACTATTTTGACTTCGGGGATTGGTATTCACCCTTAAAAGACCCTTCTCTCGATATTCAGGTAGGCGACATTATCACGCACGTAAACGGAAAAGACGCCTTATCAGTTATGGATCTGGGGGAGTTGCTCCGCAATCAGGCCGAAAAGCAGCTTAGATTAACCATTAAAAGGGGAAATACCAGCAAAGAGGCCATTGTCAAGCCCGGGAGCAGTTCTTTTTGGTTAAGAACGATGAACTGGGAATACGGCAACCGCCTAAAGGTGGAAAAAGAAAGCGATGACCAAATTGGTTATCTACATATAAATGCGATGACAAATTGGGATATCGGCCACTTTTACCGGGAGTTTTTTCCTGCCATCAATAAAAAAGGCTTGATCATTGACGTACGTTTCAATGGAGGCGGCTACGTTGATGCGATTATTTTGGAAAGATTACTGAGGCAGCCGTTTATGTATATAAGGGATAGAACAGGCGAGCCCTATTGGAGGATGAACAATTCTTTTGGAGGGCATATCGTGGTTTTGGCCAATGAAAGAACAGGCTCCAGTGGAGAAGCTTTCTTAATTGGTATCAAGCGACTTGGATTAGGACCAGTCATCGGTAAGCGAACCTGGGGTGGTCAAGTCTGGCTGAATAGAAGCAATAAGTTGACCGACAAAGGGTTTATGACTGCGCCTATGCACGGTGTTTACGGCCCTGAAGGGGAATGGCTAATTGAGGGCGAGGGATTTGTACCCGATATTGAAGTGGAAAATCTTCCACACGAAACTTTTGAGGGGAAAGATGCGCAGTTGGAAGCCGCCATAAAACTACTACAGGAAAAGATTGCCGAAGATCCGAGAGAGGTGCCACCCGTGCCTGACTATCCAAATAAATCCTTTAAAAACAATAAGAAAAGTGAAGAATAAAGAGCTCTAAACGAAGGGAATTTATTAGATTCAGAGCACCTGGATTTGCAGGCATCGTATGGCCTGCCTAAGACTTTAAGCATAAGACAAATCGAACATCGCGAAAACCGTTTTACTCGCCCGGGAAAAGACGATTGTAGATTTGAGAGAATTGGAGACCGGAGATTTTTTCCTTTGCGTCCAAGATTTTGGCTCTGGTTTAAATAAGTGATGCGCGCTGAAAATTAAGAGCACTCGTGCCTTATCCACATCGAAAAAGATCGGGAAACCGATGAGCCGGGCAGCAGCGAAGGGAGCATATAGAGCCATTCCGAAGCCCGGTTACGTTGTAGTTGATGCGGGAAAAACAAGGTGGGAATTCAAAAAAATCGAGTGAAATAGATCACAAACGGACGACAACCTAAATAAAAAAAGCAGCGTTTTACGAAAAATGTGCTCTTGACCCCCCCAACTTATAGATGATTTATAGTTCAATTTGGCCGTACTTTTACGTGCCCTGATGTATGCGTTTAGTGACTTTATTGAGATTTGTTTAGGGAGCTTATTGGCAGACTGACAACAACCCGTCTCGCCTTTGGGCTTGCTTTTTCGGCTTAAAATATGCTCCAAAGCGTCTGTTTCAGCCCTATGAACAGTGCCCTGCGCCTTCAATTGATGCTACCAGTAATCAAGACACATCTGCACCACGCACCGCAGTGAACTTAAAGACCTAAAAAAACTGATATATTTGGAAACGAGGGAGGGTTGAAACATGAAGGGAAAGGAAAGCTTATTATAGCTGCGCATATTCTATACCGTTATGCGCTAGTTTATAAAGTATCTCGTTCAACAAGAAATAGATGGATAAAGAACAAATAAACAATAGCCTTTTTAGCCTTTATCCGCTGCCTTCATGGATTTACGACTATGAAACGCTAGAAATACTGGATGTAAATTCCGCAGCTATTGAGCATTATGGACATTCAAGAGAAGAGTTTCTTTCGCTGACTTTGAAAGATTTAAGGCCACCGCAAGAGGTATCCAGGCTCATCAATGCCCATACCGACATAAAGCACAAAGACGGCAATATCTACTTCGGCATCTTCACCCACAAGAAGAAATCTGGAGAACTGATCCAAATGGAAATCAACCGGCACAAGGTAGATT
>JAIVHP010000226.1 GCA_020201045.1 Flavobacteriales bacterium | reverse complement strand
TGGAAAGACTGAACCGCTGGAGCAGCGCCCTGAGAATGTTTGAAGAAAAGCCCATTTTTGGCCACGGACCGGGAACGTATATGTTTACCTATGCCAAATATCAAAAGAGCGCCGATAGAACAATTATTTCTACCAATCAAGGCGACGGCGGAAACGCCCATAGCGAATACCTCGGACCTTTGTCTGAAGCGGGTGTTCCAGGTGCGCTAACGGTTATAGCCGTGTTCATTCTCTCGCTGTCTACCGGCGTTCGAATCTACTACAAACTAAATCACAACCCCTATTTAAAAGGGGTTTCACTTTCTATTGTGCTGGGTTTAACCACCTATTACCTCCACGGCATACTCAACAACTTTCTCGACACGGATAAAGCATCGGTTCCGCTGTGGGGGATGCTCAGTATTTTAGTGGCGATAGAATTGTATCACCTGAAAAAATCGGATAGCCTACCTGAAGCGGCAGGAAATTAAAGCGGTATCATCAAAATAAGGCACGCTTCCGCGATGCATGTCCATCGCCCGGATAATATGAGAGATTAGATCGTCTACGTGCGGTGATTCCGCTTCCATTTTTTGAATTAAATTCCCAAGCCGGTCGTAGCCAAATTCTTCCTGGTTTTCGTTTTCAATCTCTACTAAGCCGTCGGTGTAGCAAACGATGACGGCATTTTTCTGAAGCTCAATCATTCCCTCTTCCACAAAAGGCAAAGATGGCAGCATTCCAATCCCTACCGAACCGCTTTCCAATAAATGCGTTTTACCATTGTTGTAAAGTACGGGCGGGTTGTGGCCGGCGTTTAGGTAACGGAGCTCTCGCGTTTGGGTGTTAAAATAGCCCATAAATACGGTAACGAATTTATCTCCGTTAACCGTTTCGATTACTTTATCATTCAACTCATGCGCAACAGACTCGAGCGTCCAGTCGGTGTATTTGAGCAATGCCCGAAGATGTGATTGGATATTCGCCATTAAAAATGCCGCGCTAATTCCCTTGCCCGATACATCTGCAACGCAAAAGAAGGCTTCGTTTTCGTTTATTTCAATAAAGTCGCAAAAATCTCCGCCAACTTGCTGATGGGGTTTGTAATACGTGGCAACTTCAAAATTTTTAAAATCTTTTTTCCCCGTACCCACCAGTAAACTCTGCATTTCTGCTGCGAGCTTTAGCTCCGTATGCGTTCTTTCTTGCTCCAGACTTTTCGCGAAAAGCTCTCTATTCTCAATGGCTACGCTAATTATATTGGCCAGGGTTTGGATAAATCGCATGTGCTTGATGATGGGACTTACCTTGATTTCTTCTCCGTCAATATCGCCAATAAGCACAAACGCCAGAGGACGGTTTTCGTGAAATACCGGAATAACGAGATCGAAATCGCGGAAAAAAGTACTGTCGTCTGACTGCACAATTTTGATCGAGTCGATCTCGGCAAACTCATCTTCTACGTTTACATTGCTATATACAGAATCTGTTCCGTACCGAATGGCGCATTTCCATTCACCTTCTATTTTGCTAAAAAGGATAAGTCTTCTGATTTGAAGACGGTTTTCCAAAATATCCCTGAACTGATCGAGTAAACTTTCTGTATCCAGGTATTCATTGATAGACTGGGTGATCTCCAAAAGAGACTTCAACTTAAAGTCCCTAACCTTCAAACGCTCTTTTAGTCTTTCAATTTGCATTAAGTTGATTTTTTAAAGCTTTGATGTCTTCCAAAATCCCGGGAATTTTGCGTGTGTTAGCCATTTCCTTCAGCTTTTCGCGAGACTCTCCTACCGGACTTCCAAAATAGGTTTTACCACCTTCCAGGCCTTTTGAAATCCCGGTTTGAGCGAGAACCACTGCGTCTTTGCCAATGGTAATATCGCTGCGAACGCCAACTTGACCCCAAAGGGTTACACCGGCTTCTACGTTTACGCATCCCGCAATACCTACCTGAGCCGCAATCAAACAGTTTGGACCTATAACCGTATCGTGTCCGATGTGAACGTTGTTGTCAATCTTTGTGCCCTCGCCAATTACCGTCGTTCCGGTCACTCCTTTGTCAATACTGCAGCCGCTCCCAATTTCTACGTTGTTTTCGATTTTAACGGAACCGCAACTGTGCATCTTGGTGTACTTTCCGTCTTCTTTTTTGTAGTAAAAGGCGTGGCTGCCGATGCTGGTATTTGCGTGAATTTCCACATTGCTGCCAATTTGTGCATTGTCGTAAATTACCACATTGGGATGAATGACGGTGTG
>JAIVHP010000444.1 GCA_020201045.1 Flavobacteriales bacterium | reverse complement strand
TAGAATCTTCCGTAGACTTTGGCCACAGCCTGGGCGGTCTGGAATTTCGGCACAGGGTGGGAGCGACCTACGCTGATTCCAGAAACCTGGAACCCGCCTTTGAAGGAGACCAATCGGAAAACAAACAGCTTATCTACACCCCGGTGTGGTCTCTAAACGCCGTGGAAGAAATGCTTTTCGGCGCGGGAAAATACCGGTTGGTTTGCACGGCAAACTACATGAGCGAGCGCTTTGTGAATTTCGATAATTCGCTAAGCCTGCCCCCATTTTTAACGGTAAACCTGGCTTTTACGGCCCAAGTTCCCCTGGAAAAATCGCGGTTTACCCTTTCCGGTGCGTGCAATAATATTTTCGATACAGCTTATCAACTCCAATCTTCCCATAATATGCCGGGGATAAATTTTGAAATCGGCATTAAATATCAACTCCAAAAAAAGTAAACGATGAAAACTTACAAGTACTTATTTCTCGCCCTCGTCTTTTTAGCGGCGTGTAATTCAGACGACGAATCGAACGAAAATCCACCTGTTGGCGACAGCTCAAACCTGGTGCTTATCGGGAATGAAGGCGGTTTTGGCGCGGTAAACGCCAGCCTTACGTCTATTGATGAAACGTCCGGCGAAGTGAATCAAAACGTTTATGCGGCTGCAAACGACAATGCCGTACTGGGCGATGTTTTTCAGAGTATTTCCGAAACCAACGGAGAGCTTTACTTCGTAGTGAATAACTCGGAGAAGGTAGAGGTGGTAGACGCCCAAAACTTTAGTTCTACCCGTATTATTCCAATCGCCGAAGGTTCGCCGAGGTACATGCACCATATTTCGGACGAGAGAGCCTACGTTACCGATCTCTTCGGCGGGGGAGTTCACGAAGTAAATCCAACCGCAGGAACCTACACCGGCTTTTTGGAAATGAGTATGAACACCGAACACATTGTTCCCACCGGCGGCGAATTAGCCGTAAGCGAAGCTTTTGGAAGCCGCATCGAATTTATCGATCCCGCTACCAGCGCGTCTACCGGAATGCTAACCCTTTCTGCCGGTTTAAACGGACTCAAAACCGACGCGCAGGGAAACCTTTGGGCGTATTGCGCAGGCGACGGATTTTCAGCGCCCGAAATTCCAGCAAAGCTGTATAAGATCGATCCCATTGCGAAAGTAAAAACAGACAGCTTGATTTTCGACAGCCCCGGCCCATATGCATCTGTGGGATTGGGAATTTCGCCCAACGGCAATAAGCTCTACTGCCTCGGAGCAGCATCGGTAATGGAAGTGGATATCACCGGCGATAGCCCGGTTGCGAGCGAATTCTACGAAAATGCAGACATTACATTTTATTCCATTCACGTCGCTCCGGTATCGGGCGAAGTGGTGGTAGCCGATGCAAAAGACTACAGCCAGCCCGGCGAGGTTGTGTTTTTAAATACAGACGGAACCGAAAAAGCCACCTACAATACTGGTGTGGTTCCGAACGCAGTCCACTGGCTGGGGAATTGATGGCTTTCTCGAAAGTCTTGTCCCATTAGCAGTATTCCATGGTGACTTTGAGATTCCCTGGAAAGACAGCTATAGCAAAACAGCAAGAGTAGAGGGCCTGCCTCGCCGGCAGGCAGGCAAGAGCAAGAAGGTAGTGGTGTGGATTTGCGGGCGTAGTGGTTTTGCGGGAGCTAAAGTGGGAAAGTTAGAAAGTTTGAAAGTGGGAAAGTTTGAAAGTAGCCGTGGGTTCAAAGTTCTGTTTTGGATTCTGGATTCGATCGCAATTGGTCAATCTTGCTCTACCCCGTCAATACTGGGCATTCCCCCTTTGAACCGAGTGACCGCAGGGAAGAGCCGGTCTGCCTGAGGCTGAAGCTCATCAGCCGTTGGCGGAGAGGCTGACTAGCCAGTGCGTGCGGCTGTGAGAAAGGAATGACGGGGTTAGGGGGAGGACGTTTAAGTCAGCAAGAGTAGAGAGCAAGAGCAAGAGTCGGCGGCGTGGGTTTGCGGGCGGTGTGGGTTGTACGGAAGCTGAAGTGAAAAGCTTAAAGTGAAAAATGGCCGTAAGTTCAATAGACAGGTTTTGGGTATCTGGCTTCAACCGCAATTGGACAATTTTGCCCTAAACCCTTTAAATACTGGATGTTCCCCCTTTGGAGGGGGTTAGGGGGAGGACATTTTAGTCAAAGATCAACTCTGGTTTCACACACCTGCTGTATTTGGCAACATTGTCACTTCGCGATTTCCGATTACGAAAGAATCAGATGA
>JAIVHP010000225.1 GCA_020201045.1 Flavobacteriales bacterium | reverse complement strand
AACAGTGAGGGTATTGCGCGTGGGGTTGGGGTAGACCTGTATGGGTTCAAAACCATTGATGGTTTTTACGCCTACCGTTCCCTGTGTTTCAAAGGTGATGCAGGTAGAGTCTGCTCCGCACGCGTTGTAGGCGGTAGCGCAGATGGTGTATTCTCCGCTGTCTATATAGGTATGCTGTACATCCAGGCCGGTGCCTGATTGCCCGTCGCCAAAATCCCAAGTTACGCTGTCTACATCCTGGGTACCGGTGTAGCTAAAGGTGTATCCGGCTTCATCTGGAATAGAGTCGTAGGTAAACAGCGCTTCAGGCAAGGGACAGTAACAGGAGTCTGTACCGAACTTGACGATAAACCCTTCGTTGTCTCCCGTTTGGTTGTAAATGGTATCCGTACTGGTATAAATCTGGCTGGTAAACTGGCCGCCTACGTAAAAGTTGCCCTGCTTGTCGGCGGTCATTACCTCAGGGGTTTCTGAACCAAGAGGAGAACTGTTCAGGCTGTGAAAACTCTCGGGCTCGCCATTTCCCTCTGTGTCAAAAATGGCTAAAAAAGCATCATACCCCTGGCTACCCCCATCCGTATCGTCTTCTTCTATGTCTCCCCAGATTAATTGGCTACCCCATTGTCCCGTAACACCTACTTTATTGTTCGTGTAGGCCGTTGCACGTCCTCTATTGGCGGAATTTACAGATGCATTGGTAGCATAAACCACATTCCCCATTGAATCTATTTTGGCAAAAATGGGGATGCTGCTAGTTCCTAACATATTCATAAAACTAAAATCACCAAAGCTATTCCCGTTTTGAGATCCGCCGGTAACATATACATTTCCAAATTCATCAACCGAAGGCTTGCCATAGAACCTTGTACCAAATGAATTAACATCATCGGTCGATACCACCCAATTCACTTCCCCCTCGCTATCAAACTGCACGACGTAGTTTGCGGCGGTGACCTGCTCGCCACCCAATATGACAATATCATCATCTACTGTGATATTATCAGACATATAAAATTTTCCAGTATAATGATCTCGGGCTTGACTGAATCCGGCCAAACTCCCTTGCGTGTAGAAAACATCAAAATGGATGCCTCCGGTGCAGTTTCCTTCACTATCGTAGGTCAAGTTGTAAATATCTTCTGATGACCCCTGGAGAGATGCTTCAAAGGTTGCTTCAAAGGCACCATCACCATATGTTCCCGGAAACAACCTGCTATATACATACGAATCGCCATTTGGGGCTACATCTAATCCAATCGATACGCCTAATTGTAAATCATCGGGAAGGTTAAAAATAACCGAATCTTCGGGCATACGAGACCATTGTAATGCACCATCTGTATTGTATTTCACCAATAGCATGGCCTTACGGTGAGAAACGATAACGGTATCTGTGTCGATGTCGAGGCTATAGTTTTCCAGACGACCTCCGTTGGCATCTACTGCAAGGTACACCCCACCCAGGGTGTCCGTACCCAATCCCTTGGGTATATCTGCACTTGAACCACCAATAATTTTGGTCCAACGGTGGTTTCCATCGCAGTCGAAACTGCTCAGGGCCGCATCACTCGGCCCGTTGCTTACAAATACTTCTCCTTCCAGGGTATAGGAGTTTTGAAGCGACCAGGTAACGTAGGAGTTTCCCAAGTGATCTACTGCGATATCTCTGGCGTTTACCCGCACTTCCTGCCCCCATTGCCAGTCGCGTTGGGCTAAGAGAATGATGGGTGAAAAGATGAGTACGACTAAGGTGTATATGAATTTTTTCATGGCGATAAGTTTTAAGTAAAAATTAAAATCCCTTCCGGTGCCATTGCACCGGAAGGTAATCCATATTACGGAGTTACGGAGAGTTTACTTTGGGCAGCAATACGCCCTTCCTGCCGGAGGCATACCTGGTAAATTCCACCCACGAAGCTTCCCAGCTCCAGAAGAATGCTTCCGGCCTGGTTTTGGGGCCTAAGCGTACGGACTTTTCTCCCCGTCATATCGTACACTTCAATGGTTTTTGGGCTCTCGCTGCCATTCCCGCGGTAGTGTATGCGGGTTTGGTTTGCAGCGGGGTTTGGAATCAGGGTGATTTCCGGATCCAACACGCCGGTGTTTTGATTGAATACATCGTTCTCCGCATCGGGAAGAATGGCGTCTGGATTGGAGATAATACCCTGCGGAACCGAATCTGGACACTCCGTGCTGACATACATCGCATCGCTGATCACTTCGCAGTACCCGTTGTCTAAAATCAGGTTT
>JAIVHP010000443.1 GCA_020201045.1 Flavobacteriales bacterium | reverse complement strand
ACTACGGTTATATTAAAGGTCTCTATCGCTACCAAATCCGTTCCCGAACCGTTGTCGGTTGCTTGAATGGTTGCTTGAAAAGGCGATAGCTGAACATGAGAGCAATTGGTATTCCACACAAATTCGGCGTCTACAAATTCTTCTCCCGGGGCGGGGATGGTTCCATCCTGAACAATTTCGGCGGGCGAATCGCTCACGTTAAATGGAGCACCCAAACCCGAGAATTCAATATTATCTCCTTCGTTATCGCTGGCGAGTAGTTCCACATTTAAGGTTTGCCCGGCTTCCACACACGTATCTTGTATGGGTTCTATTTCCGGCGGCGTATTATCGCAGTTGTCCACGGTAATCTGCATGTCGAATAATACCGTTCCGATTAATATTCCATTGCGCCACTCTTCCACAATGAAGGCCAGGTTGTACTCACCGAGTTTCTGCGGTGAGTCCCAAATAATGGTTCCGGTTTCCGAGTCTATGGTAAGGTCGGTATTTGGGTTTACGGGAGTGGCCTCTGGCTCTACCTCATTGGGGTATTCGTAAACTTCGTCGGGCAAAGGCACACAATCGGGACCCTGACTTGGCACCAATCGGAATACAAGGCTATCGTTGGGGTCGGGGTCTACGGCTCCGGGATTATAAACCCAGGGTTGCCAAATGCAGGCATCCTGCAAACACGAGTTGGTAAAATATACAGAATTGTTGGGCGCAATGGCCGCTGAAATTCGAAGGGTAGTTTTGATGGCAAACGGAACCAATACGGAATTCGAAATATTCTGCACTCCGGCATTTCGGTTTGGATCCGATACGCAAATCTCGTAAGTCCCTGCGCCGGGAAAAGTATGTACTTTCCGATAAATATTTTCCTGTGCATTGGCATTGCCGGGAAAAATGATTACGTCTTCCCTTTCCAGGCTGTCTATCGGGCTACCGTCTCCCCAGGAAATGGGCAAAAACGGCCGGTCTGCCGGCGCCGAAGTTTTGGTGCAGGTTTTAACAGTAATTTCATAGGTATTTCCAGCAATGTGCACGTAGGTAATGGCTCCCGCACGATTGTGTGTTGCATAACCGGTGGCAACTCCAAAAAACAAAAGTATAATAGATAAAATAAATCGCTTCAAAGCACTTTGATTGTGTGGAAGATTAAAGGTAACACTTATTTTATTCAAACGATTTCTCAAGTCTGCTGTTTTACCAATGGTCACTTTTTGCGATAAACCGACATCCCCGGAAGGCAACAATAAAAAATTACATTTGTGCTCACCGACCTTACAGGATATAACATGAACTACACCATCCGATACACCGATAAACCAAAATCTTCGTCGGCAATTTGCTTTCTGGAAGACAAGGTTATGCAGCCTACCTTAAATCTTACAGCTAATCTGCTGAAAGCCCTAAACAAAAAGCCAAAAAAATGGCAAAATATCATTTCTCTGGCAGATGATAAAGGCGTGTACGTTCGGGTTCCAACTCCCGAAAGCGGAAAAAACAGAGCAGAGGCCTACCGCAAACTCGGAGCGGAAGTTTGGAGTGTTTTAAAATCAAACGGAGTTTCGCATTTACACATCGCTTCGGGCGAGGGAGACGACGCCGTATTTTTCGCCGAAGGGCTTTTGCTGAAAGACTACAGGTTTGAGCCGTACAAAGCTGAGAAGGACACCTTTTCCATTTCGGAGATCAGCCTGGCAAAGGGCATCGCCGATGCTGGGGCCCTAGATCAGCTTCGCGCAAGAGTAAAAGGCATTTGCTTTGCGCGAGATCTGGTAAACGAGCCCGCGAATATTCTCACCGCAACAGAACTCGCCAACCGCATTTCGGCGGCGGGCAAAGATGCGGGATTCAAAGTAGATGTATTTGACAAATCAAAAATACAGGCGCTGAAGTTGAGCGGTTTGCTCGCCGTAAACCGAGGGAGCGCAGAAAAGCCAACTTTCACCGTATTGAATTACAGTCCGAAAGGCGCGAAGAACAAAAAACCCGTGGTTTTGGTGGGAAAAGGAATTGTTTACGATACGGGGGGGCTGAGCCTTAAACCCACGGCTAATTCTATGGATATGATGAAGTGCGACATGGGCGGTGCAGCGGCAATATCCGGCGCTATTTACGCCATTGCGCTTGCCAAACTTCCCATTCGCGTGGTAGGACTGGTGCCGGCTACCGACAATCAACCCGGCCCGAATGCTTACCAACCGGGCGATGTAATAGAAATGCACAATGGAACCCGGGTTGAAGTAATGAATACCGATGCCGAAGGTCG
>JAIVHP010000224.1 GCA_020201045.1 Flavobacteriales bacterium | reverse complement strand
GCGTAAACTAATCCGGTTATCGCCCTGATAAATGGTAGTTCCAGCCCCATAGCTACCGCTGTAATTCAGCACGAGGTCTTCTTTAATTTTGTAGTATAAACCAATGTTAGCCTTTGTATTTCGAGTATCGTAATCTGCAATATCGTTCTCGCGATAGCCAGTTCGGTATACTCTTCCCAAGCCAGGAGAATTGGTGTTTCTCGAAAAATTGTTTCCACCTACTGTCACTTCATCCCCATAAATATTTACGGCGTCGTATCCCGAATAATTCTTTCTTCCCACAGGCGATCCATCTACGGGGTCGTAATTTGTCGCTTCCCAGTCGTAAGCAGTCATGTAAAACAGATTGAGCTTATAACCGAATTTATCTTCCCCTTCTTTGTTTTTAATCACATCTGCCCATCTCACCGCACCTTCAAACAGGGAACGCTCTCCACCTTTAAGGGAAACGGTTAAACCGGGAAATAGAAAAGGATCTTTGGTCTTCATATCAATTACCCCGTTAAAAGCACCGGGACCGTAATATGCCGAACTCGCACCGGCAATGATATCGACCGATTGCACATCCAAATCAGATGCGCCCAGAAAGTTCCCAAGCGAAAAATTCAAGCCCGGTGATTGGTTGTCCACTCCGTCGATTAACTGCAATGAACGAACGGGAGATGTGGAGTTAAAGCCGCGCGTATTGATGATTTTAAATCCGAGACTCGCTGAAGTAACATCGACCCCTTTCAGGTTCCCCAAACTTTCGTAAAAATTGCCACTCGGAGCTTCCTTAATGGCAATCACATCCATGGACTCTACAGTTAAAGCCGATTGTTTTGTTTTTTCATTTATCCGACTACCAACAATTTCCACTTCTTGCATCAGCACATTATCTGTGCCCAGGTTAATTTTCAAGTTTTCGTCGAAATTATTTACAGTTATTTCTTTCGGAGAATACCCCAGGAATTTTACGACCAAAAGAATAGGCGGATTTTGCTCAACACGGAGTTCGAATTCTCCGCTTACATTAGTCGTTGTACCTATTGTAGTTCCTTTTACAACAACAGACGCTCCAATCAGCGTTTCTCCCGTTTCGTTATCTGAGATGGTTCCACGAATGGTTCCCTGGCCTAAGATGGATCCTATAGTCAATAAGAAGCTCACAGCCAGTAAGATGGCTTTTAACCTAAAAATATGCAGCATTTACCCGAATGTAATAGTGTGCGATATACACTTTTGAAGCCAAAGTAATTAATTCTTCAAAAGCCCTTTCAAAAGAAGTAACTTTTTTTGAAGCTATTTTTTCAGACTCTTATTTTCCAATCGCAAATGAAAGGTGGGCTAGTAAATGGAAGGGAATTTCTCCGGATTCGATTCGCGCATAATGGCGTAAGCGGTTTCTACAATATCTTCGATATTGGGTTTGGAAAAATAATCTCCATCGCTGCCGTAGGCCGGTCTATGTGCCTTGGCGGTAAGTGTTACAGGTTGACTATCGAGGTGAAAATACCCTTTTTGTTTATTGACCACTTCGTCGAGTAAGAATGCCGACGCGCCGCCGGGCACATCTTCGTCTACGATAAGCAGGCGATTGGTTTTGCTCAGGCTCTCTGCAACAATGTGCTCTTTGTCAAAGGGCAGGAGGGTTCTGGCGTCAATCAGCTCGGCGTGAATATCGAGCTCGGCGAGTTCTTTGCAAGCCGTTTCGGCAAGGTTGCACGTTGATCCGTAAGATAAAATGGTGATGTCGGTGCCTTCTCGAACTATTTCGGGCACACCGAACGGTATGGTGTACTCACCCAGATTGGTGGGTTTGGGTTCTTTGGTTCGGTATCCATTTAGCGGTTCTACCACGAGCGCAGGATCGTCTGATCGGATCAGGCCGTTGTAAAATCCGGCTGCAGTAACCATGTTTCTCGGCACGCAAATTACCATGCCGCGCAGGGAGTGAATCACTGCGCCCATAGGCGATCCGGAGTGCCAAATTCCCTCCAGTCGGTGTCCGCGGGTTCTCACAATGAGCGGTGATTTTTGGCCGCCCTTTGTTCGATAGTGCAGGGTAGACAAATCGTCCGTAAGGGTTTGGATGGCGTAGTAAAGGTAGTCGAGGTATTGAATCTCGGCAATGGGCCGGAGTCCGCGCATGGCCATACCAATTCCCTGACCCACAATGGTGGCTTCTCGAATACCTGTATCGGAAACGCGAAGCTCGCCAAATTTTTCCTGCATGCCTTCCATGCTTTGGTTTACGCCGCCAATCTTTCCGGTGTCTTCGCCAAAAG
>JAIVHP010000298.1 GCA_020201045.1 Flavobacteriales bacterium | reverse complement strand
CATATCACGCGTTTGCGACGAAATCCTCGCCGGCGAACTAGACGATCAGTTCCCGCTGGTAATCTGGCAGACGGGTTCGGGCACGCAAAGCAACATGAACGTGAATGAGGTAATTGCCAATAAGGCCCATGTTAATGCCGGCAATGAACTCGGCGAAGGAGAGCGCTTTATTCACCCCAACGACGACGTAAACAAATCGCAGTCGAGCAACGATACCTACCCCACCGGAATGCACATCGCCATTTACAAGAAAATTGTAGAGGCGACTATCCCGGGAGTTGCGCAATTGCGCGATACCCTTCAGGCGAAGTCGGAAGAATTTATGAAGGTGGTGAAAATAGGAAGGACCCACCTTATGGATGCAACTCCACTTACCCTTGGGCAGGAATTTTCGGGATATGTATCCCAATTAAACCACGGGTTGAAGGCGCTGGAGAACACCTTAGATCACCTAAGCGAAATCGCTTTGGGCGGCACTGCGGTGGGTACGGGAATCAACACGCCGCCCAATTACGCCGAGAAAGTAGCGGGAAAAATTGCCGAACTAACCGGGCTTCCCTTCAAAACAGCCGAAAACAAATTTGAAGCCCTTGCCGCTCACGACGCTTTGGTGGAAACCCACGGGGCGCTTAAACAAATTGCCATTTCGCTGAATAAGATTGCCAACGATGTGCGCATGCTCGCTTCGGGCCCGAGGAGCGGAATTGGCGAAATAATTATACCCGCAAACGAGCCGGGATCATCTATCATGCCCGGAAAGGTAAATCCTACCCAATGCGAAGCACTTACCATGGTATGTGCGCAGGTCTTTGGAAACGATGCGGCGGTTGGTTTCGGTGGGGCGCAGGGCCACTACGAGCTCAATGTGTTTAAGCCGGTTATGGCAGCCAATGTCATTCAGTCGGCTACCCTAATCGGCGATGCATGTGTATCTTTTGATTTGAATTGCGCACGCGGAATCGAGCCCAACCGCGAATTCATCAAGCGGCACCTCGATAATTCGCTTATGCTGGTTACCGCGTTAAACACGTATATCGGTTACGATAAGGCGGCAAAAATTGCCAAAACTGCACATCAAAACGGTACCACATTGAAAGAAGAAGCGGTAAACCTGGGTTTTACCAGTGCCGAAGAGTTCGATAAATGGGTAGACCCCATTCAGATGACTGGATTGGAATAAAGGGCTTTCGTCTGTATTCCAGGTTAAGTCAAAAAATAAGGGGTTGGTAAGCTGGACGGTTTGCGTCTTTCTACAATTCTGAGAGGTTTTAGCATTTGCGTGAAATTACATTTTGGGTATTGGGTTCACGCAGGAGCAGTGGTCATAGAGGAACTGAGTTGAATTTTAATGTGAGCCTTTTACCTCGCGACCCGTAGGACGAGGGTGCGGCAAGGTGATTTTTTTGATTATCGGATGAGTTGATTAGTGTCCACCAGCCTCCGGCGGGCACGGCCCCCGTCTTCAGCTTGCACCGCACAAACCACTCGCTCAAAACAGCTGAATCCATCAGCCTTCGGCGGACACAGCCGCCGCTCCGAAGCATTTCGGAGGGGAGAAGCACAATCTCGATTTTTCTGATTAAACTTAAATTTGGGTTAGAAAACAGTTTACCGAAACATAGGTTGCTGGTTCACCCCCGCTGGCGGGGGTGGAGTGCAAGTCGGGGTCGAGAGCTAACTTGACGTTTCCTATCATAGAATAAAATCGATCTATTTCCGAAAATCAGTCAAGTTTCAGTTATCAAAATAGGTAATAGGATCAGCGGCCATGGATGAACTATCATATAACTTAACCGCTAACTGATTTACGCAGATACTAGGACTCCGCCGCATGGCGGAGGAACTCTGAGAAAATGGACAACCAAAGCTCAAATTATGAGTTCACAGAGGATCGCGAGCGATCAGTGAGAAACCCGACGACATTTCTCTTTGCAGGTTCTCACAGCGTCGGAGGAACTCTGAGAAAATGGACAACCAAAGCTCAAATTATGAGTTCACAGAGGATCGCGAGCGATCAGTGAGAAACCCGACGACATTTCTCTTTGCAGGTTCTCACAGCGTGCTTGCACGCTTCAGTGTTCTCGCTAAAACACGTCCTTCTTGTCCATTTTTAAGCATTTCGGGCAATCCCGAACTTGTTTCGGGGTAAGCGAAGCAACCCCGGACTTGCTCCGGGGCTCACTTCACCTCCGCCCTTCGGCGGAGCTCAAGCGTCAGCGCTATTTTTTTTCGTATGGCTTATCAGATAAATGTCAGTTATCAAAATAGATGATAGGAGCGCCGCTCATAGGGAAACTGAGTTCTACTCCGCAATTCTGCGTCGTCTTAGTATTTGCGTGAATTCCCTTATGGGTATAAGGTTTATGCAGATGGCGCAGAGAGCTCCGAGCCACGGCGTATGAAGGTTTTTGTCCATACGCCTAATTGAGTGAGAAAGGAATGGATAGTGAAATGCTCTTGGAGAAACAATTTCTGCAGCGCACTAAACGTACCGTTCGTTCTTGCTCACCTTTAGGTCGTTTACAATCTGCTTGATTTTTTGCTCGTTCGATTTGGGACAAATCAGGAGCGCATCGGGGGTATCGATTACGATAAATTCATCAATCCCGTCTATGACCACCAGTTTTTCTGCAGGAGCGCTTATCATATTGTCGGAGCTATTGTACAGCACAACCCGCTTTCCGATTACCGCGTTGTTTTCGCTATCTTTTTTGAGCTGGGCAAACAGAGATCCCCAGGTACCCAGGTCACTCCACCCAAAGTCGCTCAGCACTACGTTTACATTCTTCGCCTTCTCCATCACGCCATAGTCTATTGAAATGCTCTCGCACATGGCGTAAACATCGCTAATGGCCTTTATTTCATCCGGCGAATTCATCAGCGCCTTTGCATCTGCAAACAAGTCGTTCACCTCGGGCAAAAATGTCTTAAATGCATCTAAAATAGCGTCGACCGTCCAGATAAAAATTCCCGAATTCCAGTAAAAATCGCCGCTTTTAATAAAAGTGCGGGCCAGTTCGATATCGGGTTTTTCGGTAAAGGTTTTCACCTTTTTAATATCGGCGTGGGCGCTTTCCAGATCATCTTCAAACTGAATATACCCATAGCCCGTGTCGGGTCGCGATGGTTTGATTCCCAGCGTTACGAGGTGTTTTTTCTCAACGGCCTGGTCTACCGCTGTTTTTACCGTCTGGGTAAATGCGGCTTCCTTCAAAACCAGGTGATCTGAGGGTGCTACAATCATCACCGCATTTGGGTTTTGCAGCTTTATTTTATAGCTCGCATAGGCAATGCAGGGGGCGGTATTTCTCCGGCTCGGTTCCAAAAGCACATTCTCCTTGCGAATGCCTTCGAGTTGCTCCAATACCAGCGATTCGTAAATAGAGCTGGTCACAACCAATATGTTTTCAATCGGGCAGATGTGCAGAAAGCGCTCGAAGGTTTGTTGAATGAGCGTACTGCCGGTTCCGAGAATATCGTGAAATTGCTTGGGGTTTTTCTTCCGGCTCATCGGCCAAAAGCGGCTTCCAATACCGCCGGCCATAATTACGCAGTAAATATTTTTTTTGTCCATCGTGTTCTACTGAAGTCTTTTTATTGCAGCGGCGAGTTTTTCTCCCACCGCATCTATATCACTCATTTTACTTGTCCCCACACTTAGGCGATACCAATTGCTGTTTTCGCTTGCCCCGAAAGCGCTAAATGGCACGAGTGCCACGCCGGCTACTTCCAGAATATATCGCGTTACGTCTTTTACCGACTGGAGTTTATTGCCATCCGGGGCAGTTTTTCCCTTTAAGTTTACCTGCACGGTGAGGTAAATGGCCGCCTGTGGTGCAATAACGTCTACGGGCAATCCCTTTTCCTTCATCGAGAGAAAAAGGCGGTAAAAGCCGTCGAGCCGATCGTGTAGTTTTCTTTTGATGTCATCGAGGTAAATTTCCGTACTTCGATCGTCTGCCAGGTAATTCGCCATCCTACCCGAACACCCGTTGCGGCAAATGCTTTGCTTAAGCCGTCGATGTAAATGGTGTAAGGCCGCATTTCTGGATTGAGTTGCACGGGGTGAAAGTGCTGATGGTTTTCATGGCAGAGCTGCCAGTATATTTGATCATAAATCAGGTAAAGTGGTTTTGCCCCTTCGCCGCGTCTTTTGTTCTCGGCCACCACCATTTCGCAAATTTCGCTGAGCTTTGTTTTGCCAAAAGTTGTGCCTGTGGGGTTAAGCGGCGAGCAAAGCGCGATTAGCCCTGCCGATTCGATGTGGGGAGCCAAATCTCCGGCTGTGGGCATAAAGTTTTGCTCTGCTGTGGTTTCTACCGCCACCAGCCGCCCGCGCGTCAATGTGGTGTAGTGGTTATTGTTTCAGCTCGGTACGGGAAACACGGCGTCTTCGTCGGGGTCTAGTAAAGCCTGATAAGCGGCGTATATTAAAGGGCGCGCTCCACCTGCAACTAAAAACGCGTCGGGGCTATAGCTTATGCCGAGCTTATTTTTGATGTACCCTGAAAGTGTCTCGCGGAGTTCGATGATACCGTTGGAAGTCGGGTAATTGGTGTGGCCGTTTTCGTATGCGCGTATTATCTCTTCTTTCAGCAATGTGGGAATTGGGAAAATGGCGGGGTCAAAGTCTCCGATGGTGTAATTGTAAATTTCTTTGCCTTCCGCTATCTGCGTCTTTATTTCACCCGCGAGTTTGATGATTTCTGAACCCTGGAGTTCTTCTGCGAGTTGGCTAATTTTTCTGTTGGGGTACAGTGTTTTTACATCGGTCATTCATGCTGCTTTTGGCGGTGCGAAGGTAAGAAAAAGGTTAGGTGGATGCTGCTGTTTCTGCCTGTACTTTGGCCCGACCAGAGATTAGAAATTTTCGGCCATCTGATAACTGATGGCATAGAAACCGGGTGCGCCGTTTTTCAATTACGCGGTAAAGCTTATCGCGGAAGGCAAATACTTCTCCGGGCTGGAGTTCATCGAGCAATTGACCGGGGTTTGCATCGAAGCGCACGAGGGCTTTTGAAAGTACCGGGCAGGAGCAGCTAGAAGCAACGGGTCGAGAGATGTGGGTTCGAACGGCAGATGCCAAACTTTCGGGAAAAACCGAATGGGTTAAAAACGGCCTGAGCATCTCTACGTAAATTTTCTTCCATTCGGCTCCGTGCGGCAAAACAGAACGACCGTGTTTTAAGAAGCACCCCAAATGGGCAAACTCGTGAACGGTGGTGATTAAAAAATTATAGGGGTTCAGGTCTGCGTTTACCGAAATACGCGCCGGTTTGTTTTGGTGGGGAGGCCTGAAATCGCCGAGTTTGGATTTTCGCGGTCGCGAAATCACGAATTCCACATTTAAGTCTACAATCCATCCGGCAATGGTGGTAGCTGTGTTTTTCGGGACCTTAGGCTCTAAGCGCCTGGCAAACTGCTGTACGTACAATTGGCGACTCATCCGCGGAAGGTTGCGGATTGAGTCTCCGGATTTGCCGGTGCAGCACTCCACTTGGGGCAGGTGTCGCATTTTTTCTTCCGGCAATCGAGTGCTCTACTTTTACAAAAAACGCCGTAGTTGACGAACCTGTTATTTCATATCGGGCAGTATTTCCTGCTTCTGAAAAGAGCTTTCTCAAGACCGGAGAAGTTTCGGATTTACCGCATTCGCTTTGTTAACGAAATTCACAGCATCGGTATTACATCTTTGGGCATAGTTTCCCTGATGTCGGTATTTATGGGGGCGGTTATTGCGCTGCAAACCGCATCGAACATGGAGAGCCCGCTGCTGCCCGCATATACGGTTGGATTTACCACGCGGCAATCTATTATCCTCGAGTTTTCGCCTACCATAATCGCACTTATTCTGGCGGGAAAGGGAGGTTCTAATATCGCATCGGAAATCGGAACCATGAAGGTAACGGAGCAAATTGATGCCCTTGAGATCATGGGCGTTAATTCTGCCAGTTTTCTCATTTTGCCGAAGATCATGGCCGGGGTATTTATATTTCCCTTCCTTATTATGATAAGCATGTTTCTGGGCGTATTTGGCGGTTGGTTGATTTGTGCATCTACCGGAGTGGTGAACACAAACGATTATATTTACGGCATTCAGTACGATTTCAGGACGTTTCACGTTTCGTACGCCCTCCTTAAAACGGTAGTTTTCGCCTTTATCATCACCACCATTTCGTCTTATTTTGGATATTTTTCAAAAGGCAGCGCCCTGGAAGTAGGTCGGAGTAGCACACAGGCGGTAGTGTACAGCAGTGTTTTTATTCTCCTGCTCAATTACATCATCACCCAACTCATTTTGATTTGATAGAAGTAAAGAATTTAAATAAGTCTTTTGGAGACGAGCATGTTTTAAAAGACATTTCGGTCTTGTTTGAAGAGGGCAAGGTGAATATGATCATAGGTCAAAGCGGTAGCGGGAAATCGGTTTTTACCAAGTGCGTCGTAGGCTTACACAAGCCCGATACCGGCGAAGTGCTCTACGAGGGAAAGAATTTTTTGGAGATGGATATCGATGAGAAAACCGAGATCCGAACCAATATCGGTATGCTGTTTCAGGCAAGTGCCCTATTCGACTCGATGACGGTAGAAGAGAACATCATGTTTCCGCTCACGATGTTTACCAATAAGAGCAAGGCCGAAATGCTAACGAGAGCCAATGAGTGTTTGGACCGGGTTAACCTGAAAGGGGTAAACAAAGCCTACCCGGCCGAAATCAGCGGAGGCATGCAAAAGCGAATCGCCATTGCCCGCGCCATCGCCATGAAGCCGAAGTTTTTATTCTGTGATGAGCCCAACTCGGGCCTCGATCCGCAAACGGCTATTGTAATAGACAACCTGATTAGAGACCTCACTTACGAGATGAATATTACTACGGTTGTCATTACCCACGACATGAATTCGGTGATAGAGATCGGCGACAACATCATGTTTATATACAAAGGTGAGAAATGGTGGGAGGGAAGCAAGGAAGATATTCTCCGCACCGATAATAAGGAAATCGGCGACTTTGTTTACGCTTCGGAGTTTATGAAAACGCTTCGCAATAAGTTGGCATAGGGTTTTGAATGCAATGGGCAATGCTGGTGGGGTAACTTGGGACTTGTGGGGTTTTGGAGTTCTTGTAGCGTTTCTAGCTGGTGGGTTTTGAATGCAATGGGCAACGCTGGTGGGGTAAACTGGGATTTGTGGGGTTTTGGGGTTCTTGTAGCGTTTCTAGCTGGCGAGGTTTTGAATGCAATGGGCAATGCTGGTGGGGTAACTTGGGATTTGTGGGGTTTTGGGGTTCTTGTAGCGTTTCTAGCTGGCGGGTTTTGAATGCAATGGGCAACGCTGGTGGGGTAACTTGGGACTTGTGCGGTTTTGGGGTTCTTGTAGCCTTGGAAGCTGGCGAGGTTTAAATGCAATTGGCAACTCTGAGCGATGAAGGAGCGATCATCAGCCTAAGGCAGACGGGCTGACCCGTATGCGGACGGGCTAGTGGGAGCGGAGTAATGCTGGTGTGGGCGGGGGTGTTTTGCGCGGCAGAGCCGCGCAAAACACCCCCGCCCCCCACCAAAAGAGGAAATTGTCATTCCGAAGCGTAGCGAGGAATCCCAAAGTCTATTACGGCTGGCTGTGATAAAAGAAGGGCTTATGCGGAAGAGTAGTCCAATCCCTGGCGCTCCTGCATTAAATGATGCTTCTATTCAGATCGCAGCGAGGAATCCCAAAGTCTATTACGGCTGGCTGTGATAAAAGAAGGGCTTATGCGGAAGAGTCGTTCAAGCCCAGCCGCTCCTGCATTAAATGATGCTTCTATTCAGATCGAAGCGAGAAATCCCAAAGTCTATTACGGCTAGTTGCGATATAAAAGAAGGGCTTATGCGGAAGAGTAGTCCAATCCCTGGTGCTCCTGCATTAAATGATCCTTCTATTCAGGTCGCAGCGAGGAATCTCAAAGTCTATTACGGCTAGTTGCGATATAAAAGAAGGGCTTATTCGGAAGAGTAGTCCAAGCCCTGGTGCTCCTGCATTAAATGATGCTTCTATTCAGATCGAAGTGATCAGTCTTAGGGTCAATTGGAGTTTATTGGTTGTAAAGTCGAGAATTTCCATTAGCGGTATTGGCTTTTAAATACGGCTGTAAGGTCAGTGTTTTTTCCGGCTCATCGAAGGCGAAAACTGGGACGAGAACCTGAAAGCCGGAACAAAAGTAACTTGTCCGCCGAAGGTGGATCGATACCCCAAAAAACTAAAAACCCCACCCCGCACTGCTGCGGGGTGGGGTTTTTGAATTTATAAGAGATAAGTATTGCTTACTGTACTGTAAGTTTTCTCGTAACTCTTGTGTTTTCAGATACAATGCTGTATGTGTACATTCCAGAAGACAATGCACTTACATTGAATTCAAAGTTTTGTACCGCACCTGCGGGTACATTACCCATATCTTCGGTGTGCACGAGCTTTCCGGCCATGTCGTACACTTCAAATGTAATATCCATGGTCTCGTCTAAACGATATTGGATACGCGTATTGTCTACGGCTGGGTTGGGGTAGTTTTGAAGCAGTTGAACACCGCTCTCGTAGGTTACATCATCCACATCAGAAGCTAACTGCGTTCTGAACCGAGTATTGATTGTATTGAACCCAAGGAAGAACCAATCTCCATCTTCGAAGTCGTAAAGAGTTCCAGCGTATTGCTCTTGCGAACCTGTTACAGGAGGGAAAACAATTCCAGATCCGGCGGCAGGTACGCGGTATTCAGCTTGATAAACCTGACCAGCTTCAATCAATATAGGCGAAGGCAATTCGAAAGATGCCCAAGTGTATGGAAGTCCATTTCCTTGATTCCAGATATCACTTTCTTCAATGATAAATTCCAATTCCTGATCCGCATAGTCAATTGGGTTTTCTGAATCAAAGAATGTAGTGGTAATGGTTTCAGGCATGGTTTCATCCTCTTCCAAAACGGAACCACTTCTAACATTAAAGTACACCACTTCACCTGCAACTGTTTCAGCAAAATCGTCATTAAATTGGAATACAGCTTCTACGTGGGTTATTACATAATCTACATCTGTTTCAGTAAAGGTGTACGGTGTACTCCAAATAACGTCTTGTCCAAGAGTAGTGTAAGCACCGTTGTATGCTTCACGACCATTCCAATAAATTCCAAAGTCATCATTTTCTACGTCAAAATTAACGTTATTGGACCTTGATGCTCCAAAATTATCATTTGGTCTTTCATCTTCTTCGTCTTGAATAACTTCAAAGTCGTAAGTGTATTGACCGGGTTCGAATTCTGAACCTCCTACAATATCTAGAAAGGTAACATCTTCGATAGTCAGCGTATCTGTTACAGCAGCTTCCAAATCAATCGGATCCGAAGTAAATGGTTCTTCGATGCCCGAAGGAGATGTGGCAGTAACAACCAACTGAACGTTAGTCTGTGTTTGCGCTCCTGCATTTGTCACTTCCATTGCGAAATTCATCGGACGAGTAAGGTAAGTTGGGCTTTGCCACATGTCAAACGTGTCGTAATAGTCAACAGCATCAACAGTACCTGCATCAAAACCTGGTTGAAGGCTGTGGTAGCTATTTAGGAAGGTAGCACCGGCAGCAAGGTCATTGTCGGGTAGTGCAGTAATTGCTATATCGTCAATATTCCAAAAATAATGTGTTGCTTCTCCAGTGAAGCTAAAGCGCATTTTACATTGTGTTAAATCGTCTACTTGTTGAAGAATATCTGAAATGTTGATGGTTGCTTCCACTACAATTTCATCATTAACTTCTCCATACTGACTAGATACATCGTAAGGAATCCATGTGTCTCCATTGTCAACACTAAACTCCCAAATTACGGCACTAGCATTGGCGCAGCACAAACGCAGCGACTGCCAGAAAGATACAAGCGCAAAATCCTGACCAGACAAGTCGAATGTAGGCGAAACCAGTTTCGCATCTAGCGGATTCGAAGTTGTGTTCTCCGAAGGATCATCATCTGGCGCAGTTGACGTAGAATTCCAGCGATCGGCGTCTATAAACATTACACCATTGTCGCGAGTGGGAGAAGTCACTATTTCTTCGCCCCAGTAGTTCGGAAGAAAATCGCCATAACCGTCAACTGGTACTGTTTCGTCATAACCGTTTGGATCTTCTGCTGGAAAGGTGAGAAACCAAAGATCTCCCTGTGGGCCATCTGTTGTCCAGGCACCGTTGTCATCTTGTCCATCTGGACCGTTACTAAAATCTTCTGACCAGAATACTTCTTGGTCTCCTTTAGCTGTAGCCGGTAACTTTACTTTATTCGGGTTTTCAACAGCTACTGATGGTTTATACATCAGTTCGTGTTGGGTTTGTTGAACCTGCGCATACGAAGTGCTCATAAATGCACAAAGCGCGAATGCCACAGTTAATGTGTACAATCTTTTCATAGGGTTTATTTTTTTGTTTTTAATGAGCTCTAAAAGTAGCTATTCTCTTGGATTTACCAAGATTTAACCAAAATTTATTATTGGCAATTATAGGTACGCTAAAAACTAAAAAAGCCCCGCAAGTGCGGGGCTTTTTGTGCTTGTAAAAGCTATTAGTGCTTATTTGGTTACGACCATTTTTCGCACAATCACTTCGTTTCCAACCTGTAGGGCGTACTGATAGTTGCCTGCAGCGAGGTCTAGATTTAAATCTAGTGATTCTTGCACACCTGCGGGACGGTTGCCCAGGTCTTCCTGGTAAACCAAACGGCCGTTGATGTCGGTAATTCTAAACTGAACATCGTTTGCCGGTTCCAACAATTCCCAATCGATGCGGGTAGCACCGGTTGTGGGGTTGGGGTAGTTTTGGCCTAACTTAAAAGTAAGGTCAGAAGGGCCATCTACTCCAAGCGATTCGTTGTAGCCCAGGCGAATGTGGGGAACGTTGCCGCCAAGCGTCCACCATCCTTGCGGGCCGCCAGACTGTTCTGCGTATTCGAATAGAACGCCTACAAAACTAGATTGCTGATTCGAAAAAGGCACCCAAAGGTAATCTTCTCCAATTACGGGGATTTCTACCTCGCCCTGGTATACAACTCCTGGAGAAACGGTTACTTCTTCGGGAAGTGGCATCGTAATCCAAATGGTTTGCTCTCCTGTGGTGAATTCGGCTTCGGTGAGAACGTATTCTATTTCGTCGTCTCCGTATAGTCGGTTCATGGGGTTTTCGCCACCTTCGGTTTCCAAAACAGACCCGGTTCTCATATTCAGGTAAACAACGTCGCCCGGTTGTGAAGGGGCATCGTCGGTGCTTAATATTCCAAACTGAATATAGTTTATAGTGGTTTCCTGCTCAAACATCATTCGGGTTCCCCAGATAACATCTTCGCCAAGGGTGGGATAGTAGGTGGCCCAATCTGTTCCAAGATCGGTGGCCATATACTCGTCGTTTACGGTAAACGACTTAGACATGGGCTCGTTATTGCCGAGGATTTGATCGTCGTCGGCTTGATCCCAACCGATCGAAAACTCTACCGAGTAATTGCCAATTGACCCTTCTCCGCCGGAAAAAGCGTCGAGCATAACATCTTCGATTTTGATTAATGTCGCCACACCTGCTTCGATATCTACAGGGTCTGAAGAAACACTCTCCATACCGTCAGGGGTAGTTATTTCTGCCGTAAGAACAACACCGGTTTGCACGTTAACTCCCTGATTGCTCACTTCGGCTATAAAGCTCAACGGACGAACCTGATCTTGCTTGTACGAGCTGTGCTCAACTTCGGGCAAATAATCGGTGTCGAGAAATTCTTCGAGTGGGAGGTATTCCACGTACTCGTCGTAGTGCACGCCATTCAGACTAAGGTCGTTTTCCGGAGTTTCGTAAAAACCTACGTCATCGATGGCCCAGTGCCATCCCCAGTTGGCAGTAAAATTAAATTCGATAAGCGCCTCAGACGAACCGGCTAAATATTCCGATACATTGATACTGGTCAGCTCGGGATTATCCGTATTCTCGTTAGTATCAACATCGGGATTTACCGGAATGTCGATCCACGTAGCACCATTGTCGGGGCTTACCCGCAGGGTGTAGGTGGTCTGGAAGTTCCGGGTGTTCTGCTGGAAATTCACCGAAACGTTGTCTATCTCGGAAAGGTCTACAGAATTAGCAAGGGTAAGGTTGCTGTTTTGCACAGATCCTTCTCCCTGTCCGTCGCCATCTACATAGGCAAATCCGTTTTCAACGGTCTCGCTCATAAAGGGGCGTAACGGTCCGTAAGGGATAATGTCGGCATCGGTAGTATGAATCCAGTCAACGGCGGGAGTACTTTCGTTGCTCACCGTCCAGTTGTCTAGATTTTCGAACGTATCTTCCCAAATGGGCTCTCCAAGATCTTTGGCTTGAACTCGAGTTTGAGGTTTGATGGTATTGGTGGCTGAAACGTCTGCTGACTTCTTCACCGTGTTGGCAGACTTTGACGACTGCGCATTTACGGAGGTAGAAACAAGAAACATTCCACCCGCTAAGAGGTAGAGTAATTTTTTCATAAGCTTAAAGTTAAATTAATGATTATATCACGAATATAACACATCCTGTTTAAAGAACGCTATTAAAATTGAAGAGATGTTGGACTTTTGTCGCCTAAACTACCCCTTCCTGCTCGCTTTCAGATAAATTGGGCTCGTATTGCTCAATGGGAGGGCAGGAGCACACGAGGTTGCGGTCGCCCTTGGCATTATCTACCCTTCCTACGGGAGCCCAAAACTTACCTTCGATGGTATAGCTAAGTGGATAAACAGCCTTTTGCCGGGAGTATGCGTGATTCCACTCATCGGCGGTAGCTTCTGCTGCCGTGTGCGGAGCGTTTACAAGCACGTTATCGTCTTTCGGATAAATTTCCTGTTCGATCTCAATTACCTCTTTTCTGATTTCGAGCATGGCGTCGCAGAAGCGATCGAGCTCTTCTTTAGATTCGCTTTCGGTGGGTTCTATCATAAGAGTTCCCGCTACCGGCCACGAAACGGTCGGTGCATGAAAGCCGTAATCGATCAGGCGCTTGGCGATGTCTGCAACTTCAATACCCGCATTTTTAAACGGCCGGCAGTCTACCACCATTTCGTGCGCTACGGTGTCGTTTTTTCCGGTGTACAGAATTTTGTAGTCCCTTTCTAACCTCGATTTGATGTAATTGGCATTCAGGATGGCATTTTTGGTGGCATCGGTAATTCCGTCGCGACCGAGCATTTTAATGTATCCGTAAGAGATGAGAAGTATCAGGGCACTTCCCCACGGCGCAGCAGACACGGCGCTGATATTATTAATCCCACCGGTTTCCACAACGCTGTGTCCGGGAAGGAAGGGTACGAGGTGTTCTGCAACTCCGATGGGCCCCATTCCCGGGCCACCACCACCGTGTGGTATGGCAAAGGTTTTGTGCAAATTCAGGTGGCAAACGTCGGCGCCAATAATGCCGGGGTTGGTGAGCCCCACCTGCGCGTTCATATTCGCCCCGTCCATGTATACCTGTCCGTCGTTGGCGTGTATAATCTCGGTGATCTCCAAAATTGACTCTTCAAAAACCCCGTGTGTAGATGGATAGGTTACCATTAGCGCAGAAAGGCTTTCGCTGTGCTTTTCAGCTTTGGCCTTTAGGTCGTCGAGATCGATGTTCCCCTGATCATCGCATTTCACAACCACTACTTCCATTCCGGCCATTACTGCACTTGCCGGGTTGGTGCCGTGAGCGCTGCTCGGTATAAGAGCCACATTGCGGTGCCCGTCGCCTCGGCTAATGTGATAGTTTCTAATTACCATGAGTCCGGCGTATTCGCCCTGTGCACCACTGTTTGGCTGGAGGGAAATCCCGGCAAATCCGGTAATCTCACAGAGCATGTTCTTCAATTCTTCAAACATCTCGCGGTAACCGGCCGTTTGGCTGTGCGGCGCAAAGGGGTGAATGTTTGCCCACTCCGGCCAGGTAATCGGCATGAGCTCACTCGCCGAGTTGAGTTTCATGGTGCAAGAACCCAGGGCAATCATGCTGTGGGTTAGCGAAAGGTCTTTGTTTTCCAGGCGTTTTAAGTAACGCATCATCTCCGTTTCGCTGTGGTACCTGTTAAAAACGGGATGGGTGAGGTAGTTGGAAGTTCGCTCGAAGAAACCTTTGATTGGCGATGGCACTTCTTCTTCCATCGCAACATAATCCTGAGAGGCCGCGCGGGCAAATATTTCGTTTAGATCGGCAAAATCAGATCTGCTGATGGTTTCGTCAAGGCTAATGCCCACATTGTTGTGGGTGTAATATTTTAAATTGATTCCCTTCTCTTCGGCCAGCTCTTCGATACCGACCTTTGAAACGCCTTCCGGCAAACCGATTTCAAGGGTGTCGAAATACACATCATTTTCAATGGTGTACCCGAGTTTTGTAAGGATTCCGGCGAGCTTAATGGTTTTTCGGTGTATTTCTTTGGCGATGGTTTTTATTCCTTCGGGACCGTGATAAACGGCATACATGGATGCCATAATGGCCAATAGGGCCTGGGCTGTGCAAATATTGCTTGTGGCTTTATCTCTGCGGATGTGTTGCTCGCGCGTTTGAAGCGCCAAACGATAGGCCGGGTTTCCATGGCGATCGGTTGAAACGCCCACAATTCTACCGGGAACGTGCCTTTTGAATTTCTCGCGTGTGGCAAAATATGCAGCGTGCGGACCGCCAAAACCCATGGGCACTCCGAATCGCTGTGTATTTCCCACTACTGCATCTGCTCCCCATTCGCCCGGAGGGGTGAGCAGTGTAAGACTCATCAAGTCGGCTGCCACGGCTACCATTACATCGTTTTCATGAGCCGCTTCTACAAAATCGCGGTAATCTACCACATTGCCATCTGCATTGGGGTATTGAACCAGGGCTCCAAAAACTTTTCCGCCGAGGTTAAAGTGCTTGTGGTCTCCCACAATAAGGTCAATGCCCATCGGTAGCGCACGGGTTCTCAATACATCTATGGTTTGCGGGAAGCATTGCTCGGAAACAAAAAATTGATTTACCCCATCTTTTGCGTCCTTCCGGCTTCTCAATGCATAAAACATGGTCATCGCTTCGGCAGCGGCTGTGGCTTCATCCAGAAGCGAAGCATTTGCAATTTCCATCTGCGTGAAATCCATCACCATGGTTTGGAAGTTGATAAGCGCTTCCAGCCTTCCCTGGGCGATTTCAGACTGATAGGGTGTGTAGGCGGTGTACCATCCCGGATTTTCGAGTACATTTCGCTGAATGGCCGGCGGCACAATGGTGTTGTAATAACCCATGCCGATGTAAGAACGGTTTACGGTATTTTTTTTCGAAATTTCCTCCAGGTTTCTAAGGTACCAGTGCTCACTGCGCGAAGAGTGCAAATCGAGTGGCTGATTGAGCATCTCTTCAGCTTTGTGTTCTCTCGGCCCAATGTGTCTTTTAGGGAAATTTCTTAATGGCATATTGTGAAGTTTTTACCGTGTGCTTTTGCGTGCGCAAATATACGCAGAATGACCTGATTTTTTTACGCTCAGATTAACTCGTATAGTTCTATTTTGTTTTAAAAAACCTTACTTGCAGAACTATTTATTTTTACAGCGAGTTATGAAGGCCTTTTTGCTTTTTCTTTCCGTATTTTTTTCTGTCCAATCATTTGCTCAAGAACCGTCTGTGCTCCAGCTAATGAATGGAAAGCGCATAGAAGTTTACAAGGTAGACGATTCTACACAGGTGAACATAACTTATGTGTACGACAAGAACTTTTTTAAAAAGGAGCGGATCAATGTCAAGGCGTTTCGCAGAGATCCCGGCGAGGCGGGAAATGCTTTTTCTCCCGACTACACCACTCCAAAGGCCGAACGTATACCGATAGTAAAACGGGAAGGGGCCATCCCGAGAGACGAAGTTTTTTCGATAGTTAGGCCCGATGGAACGGAAGACCTGATTTATTTTTACGACGAGCCATTGGGGAATTACCTGAAGGAAGAAGAAATGCGCGCTTTTGTATACGGAGAGCGCGATGCGCGATACGGGGTCACGGCTAAGGGGTGGTTCTATGCGGGTATGGGAGTTGGACTGGCGGGCGGATACCTCCTTGAAACCAGTATTTGGTCGGTAGCCATACCGCCCGTATTTATGCTGTCTACAAAAATTCCGGTGGTAAAAATAAACGACGATCATATTTCTGATAAGTCGTACCGCTACAACGAGAACTACGCCATGGGTTACGAATCGCATAAGCGAAGCAAATCTGCTATTGAAGCGTTAAAGGGGAGTGCTGTTGGAACACTTTTGGGCATTTTGGCCTTTGTAGTGGTAGATAACAACCGATGATCACCCCTAAATTTTTGGCGCGTATTCTCCTTGAATTTATCGGCGAAACGAATATTTTTATTTCGCTCACGGCTGCCGTATCGGCCTACGCGGCATTTACCTATTTCGGTTATCAGGGCTCATTTACACTTAGCACGGCCATTTTTTTCTCGGCGTTGTTTACCTACAATGCCCAGCGCTTAATCGGCGATCTCAAGAAGCGCGCTACATTTCGGCTTGCGAAGAAGTGGCTTTCGGTAATTTCCCTTTTTGCCGCTCCTTTTTTTCTCTTCCAGTTGGGCGGTGATCAAATAGCTGTTTTGGCTTTTGCCGGAGCTATATCAATTGGGTATGCGGTGCCGTTTATTCCGGGGGCTTCGGGGTTGAAATCGTTGCGGAAAATTCCGCGACTGAAGATCTGGCTAATCGCCCTGGTTTGGGTTTTGGTAATTGCTGTGGTACCGCTCCTGGGTATTGCCCAAAAACCTGGCGGAATGGATGTCCTGCCGGTCTTCCTATACATCCTTCAGCAAACACTTCTCGTGATGGGGCTCACCATCCCTTTCGATGTGCGCGATTTGGAAGTAGACCACGCCGATCAAAAAACGCTTCCCATGACCCTCGGAGTAAACCGCGCTTTAAGGCTCGGACAATTCTTAATGGCGGTGTTTATACTACCCGCTTTTCTGAGCTACTACATGGGGTATTGCACCATTTATGTTTTCGCAGTGCAATTGGCTGTGGCTGCCACAGGTATTTGGTTCATCCCAAAAACCCACTCCGCCAGGTCGCCGCTATTCTTTCTGATCATGCTGGATGGGGTGCTACTGCTTCAGGCGGTTTTGGTTTTGGGGGTGAGGGGTGCGGTGTTATAGCGGTTAATACTCTGGTTTGCGACATCATTCGATAGATCCCTCGCTCCGCTCGGGATGACAGGCTGCGTTGGGAGGTAAGGGGGTGGCAGGGGAAAAATGCTGTTTCAAAACGAATCATCATTCTCCAGTGGTATGGTTATAATTTCTGTTTACGGCACCATTCAAAAGATCCCTCGCTCCGCTCGGGATGACAGGCTGCGTTGGGAGGTAAGGGGGTGGCAGGGGAAAAATGCGGCTGCGCCGCATTTTTCCCCTGCCACCCCCCTATAAAAAGCATTCTTGTCATCCCGAGCACAGCGAGGGATCTCAAAGTCTCTGACGAGGTTCTGATAATGGCACTCTTGCCTTTGTATTCATATGGTCTTGGGTAATCGTCTCGGAACCTTTGATACGGGCACTGCAATTTTACATTATTTAGATGGTTCAGCTTTCGATTCTCTTTACCCTCCCATTAACATACAGTGCTTCCCAGGTCGGATTGCAATTATTGATAAGAGCCACTTTTTTTGCCCGTGAGTAGCCTTTAATTTGTTTTTCTCTCCTGATGGATTCTTGCACATACCTAAAGACTTCGTAGTAGACTAATCTATCCACATTGTACCTCTTTGTAAAGCCGACTACCCGTTTTTCCTGATGCTGTCGACACCTTACGGCCAAATCGTTTGTCATTCCGGTGTACAGTACGGTATTATTCTTATTTGTCAGTATGTAAGTAAAATAAACGTGAGATTTAAGAGCCATACCCCTGACTTTTAATTTGCCAATAAATAGCACCCCAAATGGGCGCCAACAGGAGTCCTAATGTAATCATTTACAGGTATTTTGAAAAGGATTTCAAAAGAAGGAACTGCGGCCCCTTTATGTTTCAATGAGTGTCTATTACTTCTCCAAAACGCTCGGGATGACAGGCTGCGTTGGGAGGTAAGGGGGTGGTAGGGGAAAAATGCGGCGCAGCCGCATTTTTCCCCTGCCACCCCCATTAAAATGGATATTTGTCATCCCGAGCGGAGCGAGGGATCTCAAAGTCTCTGACGAGGTTCTGATAATGGCATTCTTGCCTTTGTATTCTTCTCATTACAGATGAATAATTGGTCCTGGGCAATTTTGACAGTGCCCTGGATGAGTACCCCCATCAAAATAATTTTCCCTTTTATGCCCTGCACAGCGAGGGATCTCAAAGTTTTTTACGATGCTTTGATAATGCCCTTCCGCATAGTACTATACATCTCTATCCCAGATGCACCGTTGGTCCTGGTCAATTTTGACACTGCCCTGGATGAGTACCCCCCATCAAAATAATTTTCCTTGTTATGCCAGTGCAGCGAGGGATCTCAAAGTCTTCTACGATGTTCTGAAAATAAAACCCTTACCGTAGTTTTCTTCTTATCCAAGATGCACCGATGGTCTTGGGTAATCGTCACGACATTTTTCATGGTTGATGTCAATACAGATCCTTTCCTTACGCCGTTTGAAACACCTCTGTAAGGCTTTCTTCAAAGGCTTTCACGGCTGTGTCGATGTCTTGTTGGGAGTGTGCCCTGCTCATAAAGCCCACTTCAAATCCGGATGGGCCGATGTACACCCCGCGCTCGAGTAATTCTCCGTGAAGAATTTTGAAGGCTCCGGCGCTGGAAGCTTCGATCTCGGTGCTCGCCGAGATTTTCTCGCGGTCGGTGAAGGCACACCAAAATATGGACCCAACGTGAAAGATCTTAAACGCAAAACCGCTCTCGGTTGCGAAAGAATTCAGCCTGTCGGCAAATTGTTTGGTCTTTGCTGCCAGGTCGGAGTAAAATTCGGGTTGGAGGCAAGCCTTGATTTGCGCGAGACCGGCCGCCATTGCAACGGGGTTCCCGCTAAGTGTTCCCGCCTGATAAACCGGACCGTCTGGTGCGACGCAATCCATGATTTCGCTTCGGGCACCGTAGGCACCTACGGGCAGTCCCCCGCCAATGATCTTCCCAAAAGCGAGCAAGTCGGGTTGAATGCCGTAAAACCCGGCCGCACCTTCAAACCCTACACGGAACCCGGAGATCACCTCGTCGAAAAACAAGGGAATCTTCTCCCGGTTGCAGACATCGCGAAGAAATTGAAGAAATTCCTTTCCCTGCAAGAGCAAGCCATTGTTGGCCGGAATCGGCTCAATGGCGATGCAGGCGATGTCGTCTTTGTATTTTTTTACGGCCATTTCCACCGCTTCCTTGTCGTTAAGTGGAAGCACAATGGTTTCTTTGGCATAGGCATCGGGAATTCCCGCAGAAGTGGAAGTTCCCAAGGTTGCGAGCCCACTTCCGGCTTTTACTAAAAGGGCGTCGACGTGGCCGTGGTAGCACCCTTCGAATTTCACGATTTTATTACGGCCGGTATACCCTCGCGCCAGCCTAATGGCCGACATGGCCGCTTCGGTACCCGAGTTTACAAACCTGATTTTATCGAGGAAACTGTGGTTGTCAATGATCAATTTTGCAAGTTCGTTTTCCAAACGCGTGGGAGCGCCGAAAGAAGTTCCGCCTTTTGCGGTTTCCGTAATGGCTTCGACCACTTCCGCAGGGGCGTGGCCCAGAATCAAAGGGCCGTAAGAGCAGCAGAAATCGATGAATTCGTTTCCGTCGGCGTCGGTGATTTTACTCCCCGCACCTTTGTCGATAAATAGCGGGTGGCCACCTACCGCCCGAAAAGCGCGCACCGGACTGTTTACCCCACCTGGGAAATACTTTAATGCCGTTTGGAATAGTTTATCAGATTCAGACCTGTTCATGCGTT
>JAIVHP010000297.1 GCA_020201045.1 Flavobacteriales bacterium | reverse complement strand
TCACTATCGATCGGAAGTAAACGATCTGGACGTAGAAATCATTGATCTCACCGGTAAGCGCTTGTTCAGAAAACACATTCAAAATACCGGAGCCACAACTATTCACCCCGGTCTGGCCAGGGGTGTCTATTTGCTCAGAATCTCGAATGGAACCGAATTCCGTGTGGGTAAGTTCTTCTATTGAAAATCTAAGAAGTAAAATGATTTGGGCTGGAGCCCGAAGAACGGCGCTATTGTTTTACGATCCGCGTAACTTCTTTCTCTCCCGAAGAGCCAAGAATAATCAGGGTGTACATCCCTTTTGAAAACCCTTCGAGATCTGTTTCGCTGCCATCGCTGAAAGCTGCAACCTGTTGACCCGTTACATCGAAAACCCATGCGCTTTCCCATTTGCCGGAGATGGTGATGTTGCCATCCGTGGGATTGGGGTAAACATTAAAAACCCGGGGAGTTTCAGTAAACGTACTCATCGTAAATGGCCAGGTTTCGCCCATTAAATCGCCCCAGATATGCTCTGCCAATTCGGGGTGGTCTACAAAGGGGTTGCGGTTTCCCTGATATCCGAAAACCACTTCATTCCTGTTAATCTCAAAATCGTCTACGGGATCTTCTTCATTCCACTCCAGCAAATCGCTCACCACTCCCATTAGTGGCGGGTTGTTGCCTTCTACCAGAATATTGTCTATCAATTCTAAATCTGGTCCGCTGCCGCCTTCGTAGCGAACGGCCATGTAAAAGAGCATGCGGGCAATATCGCCTTTAATGGCGTCTCGTGGTTCAAAAGAAGAGTTTGGTTCGTCTATAAAATTTCCGGTTTCCTGTCCCTGGTTTATTACCGGTGTGCAGTTCACGCAGTTTGCAAAAAACTTGCTTCCGCGATCGGCATTTACCTGAATATTGCTCGGGCGCAGGCAGTGCGTATCGGTACCGGGACCGGGTGAAGTCCCAAAGTTCCCACGCGACTGCGGCCAAACATGCTCGCGATTCCAACCGCTTCCACCATTAAATTCCTGAGCACCGTTTACCGAATTCCCCGTGTAAATTAGAATGACATTCTGACTGTTATCGGGGTCGCGGTCGGTTTGCTTGAGAATATCCCAGGTGTCGGTTCCGCCGCTGCTGTAGGGAAATTGTTGATGGCCATCGATAATATTATGGAGAGCAGTCTTTAATTCATCGTCGCTCAGATCGATCGCATCGTTATAGTAATCAGATATTTGCGCTTGCGAAACGGAGGTAGCAAGAAAAGTAAAAAGAGACAGGATTGTAATAATACGCATCTGGAAATTTTTTGCAAAGGTTGGGAATTGCCCCGTTTATTTCCCCATTTCAATAAAAACTTTGTGTGAAATTTTCAAGACGATCTGCAAATTAGCTCAAGGAGCCTGGTTTAGATACATTTGAAATAATCAAAAGTCTCGTGACAGGAATCGCATTTATAAAGCGCCTTGCAGGCTGTACTGCCAAATTGGGAAATCAAAGAAGTCTCTTCGCTCTTGCATCGCGGACAGTGCACATTTTTCGAATTTCCAGTGATAAAAGATTTGTCGGTAGTTGCTTCTGCGGGAGGTGCAATTCCGTATTCTTCCAGGTTTTTTCTTCCTTTTTCAGATATCCAATCCGTAGTCCAGGCTTCCGAAATACTCGTTACAACTTCCACTTCGAAACCTTTGGATTGAAGGATTTCGGAAATCTCCCGCTCAATCGTGTCCATTGCCGGACAACCGGAGTATGTAGGGGTAATGGTAATTTTAAGCTTTTTGGGAGATATCCAGTCTACCTTTCGGACAATGCCCAGATCTACTACAGATAGAACGGGGATTTCCGGATCTTTCACCGCTTCAAGTAACTCGTATATGTCCGCTTCTTCCGTCATCACGCATTTACTTTAAAATCTACCACTTTGCCTCTGGCATCGTACGTGGCAGGTATTGCATTTCGGCCAGGATATATCCCAAAAACTCGGTGTGCTCACCGCGTCGACTTCCCGTAGCCATAAAACCTTTGGTGTCGGGAATTTCTAGCGTTGCTTCTTTGATAACTTGACCGACAATATCATCCCAGCTTTCTTTGAGTTTTTCCAGGTCGGGAATTACGCCATCGGCAATGAGTATATCGTCGGCTTCCGTTTTTTCAAAGAGCTCGCCGGTATATTGCCAGAGCAAATTGAGCGCGTTTTGCATTTTATCGTGGCTCAATTCTGTGCCGTCTCCGAGTCGAACCATCCAGTCTGAACTTAAACTTCGGTGGTAGGTAACTTCCTTAAGACTCTTAATAGCAAACGATTGTAAAAACTCATTCGAACTGGACTTCAAACCCGACAGCAGTTCAAACTGGAACACATCGAATAAAAACTGACGGGTAATGGTTTGGGCGAAATCACCGTTTTCCTGCTCCAGTAGAAGGTTATTTCGAAACTCCATTTCTGTGCGGTGAAAAGCTAAATCGTCTTCCGACCTGCCTTTTCCTTCTACTTTCCCTGCTTCGGTGAGCGCCATTCGCGCTTGCCCGATGTTATCGAGCGCCACATTGGTAAGTGCGATGTCAGACTCCAATTGATGGGCATGGCCGCACCATTCGCCCAATCGTTGGGCGAGCACAAGTCCATTATCACCTGTGCGAAGTAAGAATTCAAACAGCGCTTCGTCTTTGGTCATCTTATAAATATTTTACGCCTTCCGGCACGGTGTAAAAAGTAGGGTGTCTGTAAACTTTATCGTCTGCCGGGTCAAAAAAGCTATCGGCATCAGCTTCGGTGCTGGCTGTAATGGCATTTGCCGGAACAACCCATAAGCTAACGCCTTCTTTTCTTCGGGTGTAAACGTCTCTGGCGTTTTTCAAGGCCATTTCCGCGTCGTGTGCGTGAAGGCTTCCGGCGTGTTTATGTGCTATTCCGGGTTTCGATTGCACAAATACTTCCCAGAGAATACCCTGATCGCTTGTCTTTTTGTCTGTCATGTAGTTTAGTGTAGTAGTAGGTTTCGCGACGGCTATGCAGCCTGATGCGCTTTTTTGTTTCTTTTTTTCTCGGCGTGTGCTGCTGCCGCTTCTCTCACCCAGGCTCCTTCAGCTTCGGCGTCTTGTCTTGCCTTCATGCGCTTGTGGTTGCAGGGGCCGTATCCCTTAATCACCTGGTAGAATTCTTCCCAGTCGATATCTCCAATTTCCCAGTGCTGGGTTTCTTCGTTAAACTTGAGATCGGGATCTGGAATGGTGAGCCCTGCCGCGATGGCTTGTGGTACCGTGCGGTCGATAAACCGCTGCCTTACCGTGTCATTGCTCTCGACCTTTATCTTCCACTTCATGGTTTCGGCGCTGTTTTTAGAATCGGCATCGCTGGGGCCGAGCATTTGCATAGATGGACCCCACCAGCGGTTCAATGAATCCTGAGCCATTTTCTTTTGCTCCGGTGTTCCATTCGCCAACTCGTAAATGATTTCATAACCCTGTCGGTTGTGAAAACTCTCTTCCTTGCAAATACGGACCATTGCGCGCGAGTAAGGACCGTAAGATCCGCGTGCGAGCATGGTTTGATTTACAATTGCCGCACCGTCAACCAACCATCCAATGGCGCCGATATCGGCCCAGGTAAGGGTCGGGTAGTTGAATATGCTCGAATATTTCGCCTTTCCGGTAATCAATTGCTCAATCATTTTTTCGCGATCGATGCCCAAAGTCTCTGCGGCACTGTACAAGTAGAGTCCGTGGCCGGCTTCATCTTGCACCTTGGCGAGCAGAACCGCTTTTCGGCGCAAACTCGGGGCGCGCGTAATCCAGTTACCCTCGGGAAGCATCCCAACAATTTCGGAATGAGCATGCTGAGAGATCATTCGGATCAACTGCTTCCGGTAATTTTCAGGCATCCATTCTTTGGCTTCAATTTTTTGCCCTTTATCTATCTTCTCCTGAAATTCCTTTTCTCTTTCTGCAAGTTCCATGATGTGTTCTATTTTAGTGGTGGTGTAAAATTATGCATTTGTGTTAATGTAACAAAAATGGGGAGATATTGTTAGTTTCTTCGCTAATCATCCAAGAACCACTGGGGTAAACGATAACATTCTTATGGCAAAAGTAATTGAGCAAACCGACGAACCCGAAATGGTGGAAAAAATGGTGAAAGATCACCTTAATCGCGGCATTGTGCGGAAAGGGCATCCCTTTAAGAATTTTGTGTTGAGTACCGCGAATGGAACAGAAGTGGAGTCGCGTATGGTGGTTTTGCGCGGGAAAGAGAATACACCTTTTATTTTGACTGCTTTTACAGATATTCGTTCGGGAAAAATTGAGCACATCAAAAATACCCCTGAAGTGAGTTGTCTTTTTTGGCATCCTTCATCAAAACTGCAGGTGCGAATGAGTGCCCGGGCAAAAATTTTTACAAACGACAAGCGCAGCCGCGAAGCCTGGGAAAAAACGACCGCGTTTGGCAAAACAGCCTATAATACAATCGACATCCCCGGCGCTGTTTTGAGTCGCTCTCAGTGGGAAGAAGCCGAATTGCGGGATGAGATGGACGATCGATTTTTTGCGGTATTGGATTTTTGCGTTTGCGAAATGGACGTGCTGCAATTGTCGCGGCAAGGCCATATCAGGGCTCAATTCACATACAGCGACAGTGGAGAGCTGTCTACTTCTGCGTTTGTAATTCCTTGAAGTTACTGGCAATTTTCCCGAGCGATTTTCAGGATCATCCACTTCCTTTTTTTTTGCGGTAAATTTGCATTACCGGAGTAAGCAATTCACAAATTAAAAAATGCATTTTTTCTCATATCAGCCACCGAAATTAAAGATCACTTTTCAGTTCTTTAGTTTCGTGTTGCTCTGTTTGCACTTCTTTATTTGCCAAACAAAATCGCAGGCTCAGGATGTTTCCAAAGACATCGATGTAAATTCCCAGTTTTGGATATCTACCAATAATGTGTTTCAAATTACAGACAAGTGGGCCATTTTAAACGATATTCACATCAGGCGCACTGAATTCGTTAAGAATCCAAGTTTTTACTTCCTTCGGTTTGGGGCGCAGTACCGGCTGGGTAATGGCCATCAGGTGGCGGGTGGCTATGCGCATTTATGGTTGGAGAGAAGTGGCGGAAACTGGGATCAATTCCTAAACGAAAACCGAATTTATCAGCAATACAGCATCGCACATGCCTTTCCCAATACAAATATTCTCTTTAGAGTGAGAAATGAGCAGCGCTTCTTTAACAATGTGGTAGACCGCGAGTCGCTTGGCGACAATTTTATGGTGAATAGGTTTCGTTTGTTGCTGAGTTTGGGAATACCATTATCGCCCGAATCGCGAACGCAGATTATTTTAGCTGATGAAATTCACCTTAATTTTGGCGAAAATGTGGTGTATAACACCTTCAATCAAAACAGATTAACCATCGGCATCAAACATAAATTGAGCGAGACATGGAGTTTTGATTTGGGTTATATGCTCGTTTATCAGCAGTTTCCGAGCGGGGTAGATTACGACTTAAATCATACCTTGCGGTTGTTTTTCTACGGCCGTTTTGATTTGAGAAAAGACGATTCAAAAAAATTGGAATATATTCAGCACGGAGAAGAATAGTTTGGCGTACCTAACGTTTTGAGAAATCTGACGTATACGCTTTAACGTTTATGTAGTTAAACGTTAGAATGTTTCCCCTTATGCAGTTAAAAAAAGCTATTGATCACATCGTAAATTTACTTCGAGAGAATCTCTCGGAAAATTTAACTTACCACAGCGTAGACCACACCGTTGGCGTAATCGACAGAGCTTTGGAAATAGCTCGAGCAGAAGGTTTGCCCGAATCTGAGCTCACCATCCTTTTGCTCGGTGCGGCGTATCACGACAGCGGATTTCTGGAAACCTACGAAAATCACGAAGAAAAGAGCTGTGATCTCGCCAGCCGTTTTTTGCCCGAATTCGGGTTCGATGAAACGCAAATAGAACGGGTTTCCGAATTAATTATGGAAACCAAAATTCCGCACAACCCCAAATCCAAGCTCGCAGAAATTCTCTGCGACGCGGATATGGCTTACATCGGTGGCAAGCGCTATCAAAAGATTTCACAAACCCTGTTTGAAGAACTCAGACATTATCTAAAAGACATCGACAGTGATGTTTGGATAGAAAAACAGATTGTTTTCCTGGAAAATCAGCAATTCTGGACCGAGTACGCGCGGGGTAAATATCAGTCGAATAAAAATTTGGTGCTTAAAAGGCTTAAGCAGAAATTGATGCAGGCGGGGTGACTTAAGTCATTTATTAGTTTTATTTTCTGGTGTACTTTTATTGCTTAGCTATGCAAAATCAAAACACCAGAAATGAGTTACAATAAAGATTTGAAGCCCGAAAGCCTGATGATGAGTTACGGTTATAAGCCCGAACTCTCCGAAGGTTCCATAAAATGTCCCATTTTTCAAACATCCACATTCGTATTTCAAACGGCCGAAGAAGGTAAATCGTTTTTTGAGCTCGCCTATGGGAAGCGCGAAAAACTGCCAAACGAAGAGCTCGGCTTGATCTATAGCCGGATCAACAATCCCGATCTTGAAATACTTGAAAACCGCCTTTGCCTATGGGACAAAGCGGAAGATTGCGCCGTATTTGAAAGTGGAATGAGTGCGATTACTACGGTTATGCTCGAGTTTTTAAAACCCGGCGACCTGATATTGCACAGCAGCCCGGTTTACGGTGGTACTGATCACTTTCTCCATCACTTCTTGCCTAAAATGGGAATAGAAACGCTGGGGTTTAGTCCGGGTGAAACCGAAAGTGAAATTTTGAAACGCCTTGAAGAGTCTGGAAAAGCCGATAAGCTCGCTTTAATTCACATTGAAACACCTGCCAACCCTACTAATACATTAATCGACATCGCCATGTGTCGCAGCATTGCCGATAAATTTTCTACCGAAGATGAAAAAGTTCCGTTAGCAGTTGATAATACCTACATGGGCCCGCTTTGGCAGCATCCGCTCAAACACGGAGCCGACCTGGTAATTTACTCCGCAACAAAGTATATCGGTGGTCACAGCGATGTAATTGCCGGAGCTGTTCTCGGGAATAAAGACCTCATGATGCGCGTGAAAACGCTGCGAACTTTTTTGGGGAATATGGCCGGACCGTGGACTGGCTGGCTTTTGATGCGAAGCCTGGAAACGCTGAAAGTCCGAATGGATCAGCAACAGGCAAATGCCAAAGTAGTAGCCGACTTTCTCGTAAAACACCCGAAAGTAAAAAGTGTGAATTACCTCGGCCTGATAAAGAAAAACACCCCCGAACATAAAATTTACAAGAAGCAATACGAAGGATCAGGAGCGATGCTTTCGTTCGATATTGATGGCGGAGAAAGGGAAGCCTTTCAGTTTTTAAACGCTTTGAAACTTATAAGATTAGCGGTGAGCCTTGGAAGTACAGAGAGTTTGGCCGAGCATCCCTTCACCATGACACACGCAGGCATTGAACCGGAAGATGCAATTGCAATGGGAATAACCGAATCTCTATTGCGGATTTCCGTAGGTGTTGAGAATGTAGAAGATTTGATCGCAGATGTTGCGCAGGCGCTCGATAAGGTGTGATTTTCATATCGCAAACCCGATCTCTAAGCGAATAAATATGCGATAGCCAGACGCGGGAGAGTGAAAAGGTTGAGCGTCTTAATTTTAGCATTTTTTAGAACAACTGCTGTTTTGTCGCCTACTTTGACGTGAATTTCCTGAGCGATCTCTTTCGCAAAGAATTGAAGTGAATTGGCAACCTTGTATTCTTTATAAAGCGCAATACAAGACGAAAGTGAACCCCAATTTTTGGCTGTGACGATGATCTTCTCATCTGTTGTTACCATATTGATTTGGTTACTGCCATTTTCGAGGTTCAATTCGCCTGTGAGAATAATCATTTAGACGGCTCTGATGTGGAGATTTTCAACTTTCCGTTGATTTTCCATTTTGCAGAATCGTTGCTTTTGGTAGAGCTGGGCACATTTACTTCCAGATCGTTGAAATCGTAAGTAATTTGTGCATTTCTGCCTGTTAACTTGTCGTAAAGTCCGATGGCCAAATCTGGCCAGGTGTTGGGTTCTTGTTCCATGATTTTTTAGTGTTTATGATTATAACAGAAAGGAACCAAGATTGTTAAGAAAAGACTCAAATTAAAAAAGGCCGGTTATATTTCCCGTTTCGTCTATATCTATTGCTTCGGCTGCTGGAGTGGCTGGGAGCCCTGGCATCCGCATCATATTACCGGCAATGGGCACTAGAAATCCGGCTCCGGCGGCAATTTCAATTTCCCTTATGGTAATTCTAAAACCCGATGGGCGCCCCAGCAGAGTGGAGTCGTCTGATAGCGAACTTTGCGTTTTGGCTATACAAATTGGCAAACCCTGCAATCCGAGGGAAGAAATTCGGGTTAAATCCTTTTTTGCCTGTGCCGTAAAATCGACACCGTCGGCACCGTAAATCTTTCGTGCTACTTTGTCAAGTTTTTCTTCTACGGACTCATTC
>JAIVHP010000047.1 GCA_020201045.1 Flavobacteriales bacterium | reverse complement strand
CGTTAAAACACGCCCTGCTTGTCCATTTTTAAGCATTTCGAGCAATCCCGAACTCGTTTCGGGGTAAGCGTAGCAACCCCGGACTTGCTCCGGGGTAAGCGCAGCAACCCCGGACTTGATCCGGGGTAAGCGTAGCAACCCCGGACTTGCTCCGGGGTAAGCGCAGCAACCCCGGACTTGATCCGGGGCTTTACCCCCCTTCTTCGGAGTCCAGGTATCTGTGCCCTTTCTTTTTTGAAACTTGCGACCTAAATGGGTAACCCTAAAATTTGATTTTTAAACCCGGATCTGACCTGTACCTAAAACATGATACTTATTAGTAACCAATTGCTTTAAGCCAAGCGGGCCTCGGTGGTGAAGTTTATCGGTGCTAATCGCCAATTCTGCTCCAACGCCCATTTGTCCGCCATCGGTAAAACGGGTGGAAGCATTGTGATAAACCGCCGCACTATCTATTTGCTCCATAAAGGTGGCTGCATCTTGCGCGCTTTCGGTGAGGATGATATTGGAGTGGCCACCGGAGTAATTATTGATGAAGTCGATGGCGTTATCCAATCCATCTACCGTTCCCATAGCCGCTTTTTTAGCCAAAAACTCTTCGCTCCACACGCCATCGTCGCCGATGGTATCGTTTGTTTCGAGAAGGTCTGATAACTCGTCAGAAGCAATAACACGGATGTCGTGCTTTGTTAATTCTGACTCTATTTTTCTCGCGATGTCCTTAATGTGGGGATGGTTCTTATCAATTAAAATTTTATCCAGGGCATTGCAACCCGAAATCTTGTCGGTTTTCGCATTTACAATAACCGGTATCACTTTTTCCGGATCGGCATCGGGCGCGACGTAGGCAAAATTATTTCCCCTTCCGCTTACAAGCACGGCGCATTTAGCGTGCTCCTTTACAAAATTAATCAAGCGTTCTCCACCCCTCGGTACAATTAAGTCAAGACGTTGGTCGGGATTTCTTAAAAAAGCCTGGGTAGACTCGCGATCCATTTTTAAGTACTGAATCCAATCGTTGTCGAGCCCATTCGCGTTTAAAGCGTTGTGCCAGCACTTTACCAGCTCTTCATTGCTTTTGTGCGCTTCCTTTCCGCCCTTGAGCAATATTTTATTGTTTGCTTTAAAAGCCAGCACTGCCGCCTCGATGGTTACATCGGGTCGCGATTCGTAAATAATCATGATCGTGCCAAAAGGTGCGGTTTTATTGGTGATGTTCAGGCCGTTTGCCAGGGTGTCTTCGCTAATGGTTTTCCCCACCGGATCGTCTTGCGCCTTTACTTCTTCTACCGCGCGAATCATATCGTCTACTTTGGCTTCATCTACCACCAGCCTCTCGTACAATGCCTGATCGTCTCCGCTAAAAGCTTCAAGGTCTTTTTTGTTCGCTTCAATAATTGATGCCCTGTTTTTATGCAGTTCATCAATCATTGACTGCAATACTTCGTTCTTTTTATTTGTTGATAATAGCTTCATTCTCTAGTATGTTTAATTCGTTAATCTGAATTTTTCTATTCTTCGTGCAATATCCTTGTGCCCACATCTTTTCCGTGTACAATATCAATTATGCTATTGTCTTTTTTGCCGTTTGCAATGAATGTTGGGATATTTTTCGCGGCTGTTTTCTTTGCCACATCTAATTTAGAGCCCATTCCTCCGCGGCCTTCGCCTTCTTTCTTATTAGAGCTTTGGACGAAGTGGTCTACATTCTCACTTGTTGTAACTGATTTGACCAGGCGGGATTCTTCATCATCGGGATGACCATCGTATAGACCATCCTTATCTGTCAACAATATCAGCATATCGGCGTGAATTAGTTCAGCTACCAGGCTCGCTAACTCGTCATTATCGGTAAACATCGACATGGAAAGTGATACGGCATCGTCTTCATTTGCAATGGGAATTATACCCTGGCTCAGAAGGCCTTCGTAGCAATTGATCATGTTTTCGCGGTGTTTCCCCTCGTCAAAATCGCGCTTGGTAGCCAATACCTGTGCACAGCGCATCCCAAAATCGTGGAAAATGCTGTAGTAATGGCGCATCAACCTCGGCTGACCTACTGCCGAATACACTTGCCTTCTGATTATATCGTCTTCAATATCGTTATTGTCCAGTACTTCTTTACCGGCAATTACCGAGCCCGATGAAATCAAAACGGTAATAACATCTTCCTCATATAATCGGGCAATTTGATCGACCAATCGCTTCAGGCTGGGGCCTACAATGCGGTTGTCTCTATTCACCATCACATTGGTGCCCACTTTAATTACAACTCTCTTTTTATAATTCATCTCCATCAGTTCTAGTCTTTACCCAGTTCTACTGCTCTGTTGAATGCAGCATAAGCAGCTTCTTCGATGAGGTCTTTAATGTTATTGTCGTCCATAGAGTCTAGCGCTGCCCTTGTAGTGCCGCCCTTCGAAGCCACCTTATTCATCCAATTTGAAGGCGATAAATCTGAGCGATTAAACAGCTCTACAGCACCTTCGAAAGTTTGACTCACCAGCACCTTGGAATCGTGATCTGAAAAGCCCATTTTTTTGGCTGCTTCCATCATCGATTGCATGAAGTAGAATACATAGGCAGGACCGCTTCCCGAAATACCGGTCGAAGCGTCTATATCGTTTTCCGTATCCAGATGTACCGATTTACCCGTTGTGTTTAAGAGTTGCTGTACGGTAGAAGTTTCTAACCGGGAAACTTCTTTAGACGTGGTAAAAGACGTTAACCCCTTCCCAACCTGAGCCGGTAAATTTGGCATTGCCCTAATCACTTTTACGATGCCCAGGCCTTTTTGAATGCTCTGTATGGTAACACCGGCCATTAAAGAAACAACCACCTGATCTTTCTTCGTCATCGGTTTCAATTCCCTAAAAAGCTCTTCGGTGTGATAGGGCTTTACGGCGATAAAAATGATGTCTGCTTTTGGCAGGCAATCACTGAGGTTACTGTAAACATCAAATCGACTGATTTTTTCTAACTCTTTCGTTTTCTCGGGATCAGTGTCGGAAATCATCAGGTTTGATTCACTCAGGAACTCTGATTTTACCAGAGCCTTCGCGTAAGCTAACCCCATATTTCCCGCACCAATTACTAATACTTTCATTCTTTTGTCTTTGATTAAATCAAATTGTTTGGCTCTCAGTTATGCAAACATGGTGCGGTAAGCGGATTTTGCATTTATTTTTATCTCAGGACCGTTCAAAAAAAATAAATTCTTTTTTATTCATTGATATACAGAGTATTAAGAAACTCGCTAAGCGAAACGGAGAACATGACAGTTTGTGATCTTTTGCGACACATTGACGCAAGTGTGGTGTTTATTCAACACTTTTGCGGGAAGATGGCTTTTTGGAATGGGGTTCTTTTTCTTCTTGTCTTTTGCTCTCAGGTATTCGATAAATATGCTCGTGTCAACTACCATTTCTCAGGTTTCCATGAAGAATTGAATAGTTTTTGATTCACCTGAAATGACTCAATATCGGAATCGGACCAAGTAGTTACTCCAAGAATCTTTTTCTTGTAAGATGATAGGGATTTACCTTTTTTATCTTGCTGCTTTTTAAGAAGAAAATCCAGAAAATCATTGACTTCTTTCCTTTCGCTCTTGTTCAGTAAGCTGTATTTGAACACTACATCAGTCATGTTCTTGTCCTACAAGATAAAGTTTGCAATTGTTAATCATTTCTATTGAATACAGCTATCTCTTCGCATTACCATTAACGTATGTTCGTCTAAAAACCTTCCGTCATTTTCAAAAGTAGGAGTTTTTTATCTAGCCGGGTGCAGCAAAACGCAGTGGAATTTTAGTTCTGGATATCGGATCTAAATCCAAAGCGAGCATCTGATAAGCCGGGAAAAAAAATCAAAAACTCCAGGACAACTAACCGCTTTCCCCATACAAAGCCCCGGCTTACCGAAAACACCGCACAGGCCGTCAGCATCGTATTTTTCATGTCATTTTGTACTTCAACGGAATTCAAGAGAGAAGTTCAGCCCTGGCCACTTGTGCCGTGTTTTCGGTATCGGCGGGCCGGATATTTAGTTATTATCGGTTCGCCCGTATTTTTCGGTCTTTAAAAGCCAATCTATTGCGTTTATTTTTTTTATTCCGTTATATGTTCCTGTTTCATAATCCATTGTGATTAAAAGTTTTTCGTGATGGTCTCCTATCCTGCCAAAAGGAGCTAACTCACGTTCTAAGGTCGATGCGTTTTGTACTGTTTGTGAAACTTGTATGTATTGTGTAAAACCTTCGTTGTTGCGAACAACAAAATCAACTTCTAAATTATTTGTTTTCCCAATCCATACCTGGTTGTTTCTGCGTTTTAGTTCGAGATAAATTAAATTTTCAAGTAAATGTCCTGCATCGCTTGCCAATTCTTTCCCAAGTAGTGCGTTGCGAAAACCTAAATCCACTAAATAGTACTTTTCTTGTGTTGCCAAATGTTGCTTCCCTTTGATGTCGTAGCGGTTTACCTTGTAAAATAAGTAGGCTTCAACCAATGTGTCAATGTACTTTGATACCGTTTTGTTGTCAATTTTCTTTTTATTAGCCGTTAAAACTTTGGCCATGTTTCCTGCCGAAACGCTTGAACCAACCGAATCTATTAAGAAGTTTACCACTTCCTTATAGGACTCTTCAGCATAAATAGTGTAGCGTTGAGAAATATCGTTTTCGTAGATGTTTTTGAAAACCATTTGCAAGTATTCATTTGCAAAATGACTTCCTTCTGCTGAAAGTCTTACGGCTTCGGGAAAACCACCTGTGCGTATATATTCTGCAAAAGCACGGTCGGGGTTTGTAGATTTGTCTGTATACTCTAAATATTCGGCAAAAGAAAAAGGCAATACATTTATTTCATAAGCTCTACCTGTCAGCAAAGTTGCCAATTCGCTTGATAATAAGAATGCGTTTGAACCTGTAACGTATAAATCTATGTTTGGGTGAACATACAAGCCTTCCAAGAGTTTTTCAAATTCCGGAACGTTTTGCACTTCGTCAATAAATACGTAATTCGTTACATTTCTTTTGATATTCTTAATGATGTAATCGTAAATCTCTTTCCATCCTGCCTGTCCTTTAGGCAGGTTTTTTTCTGCTAAAGACCGGAATTCGGGCATATCCATATTGATTGCCAGGATGGAAACTTTGCTGTTTTCTTTACGCAACAAATCTTGAAATTGTGCCATCAGCGTTGATTTTCCACAACGTCTAACGCCTGTAGCAACCTTAATAAGATTTTTTTCTTTGAGAACACTCAGTGTATCTAAGTGTCGCTTACGTGCTATTAATTGCATGGAGCAAAGTTAGACCAAATTCCTAAAACTTATTAATAATAACACCTTTTAGGAATTTTAGAGCGTTTTGTAAAGGCCGGTATTTTGGGTATACGACGAAAGACTTTAACTACTAAATTTCCGCTGTCAAAGGTCATTCGTGCTGGTCTTGATGTCGTTTTAGGGTGACCGATACCATTTTGCGCGGCGAGTAGACAAGGAGCGTTTCACCCCGAGCCTCTCACACCTGCTCGTCCGCGGGGAACTGTGCCTGAAAGTCACCTTCACACAGCTCTTCATGTTTTTTTGTCGATGTCAATGTACGCATGGTTGCACCAATTTAATCAGGCTTGGTCGTATTTTATCGGTCTGATTGAACCTGCTTAACCCAATTCTTATAAGATGAACAAATACAATATGCGAGTTTCTAATGTTCAAACAAGACGAGAGTTTTTTTGGATTGTCTTTTGAACCAGCGAACTGACGCGCACTTGTACAGACCCTTCTTCCATTTTACCCATTTGAGCAAGCGGTGGTTTAGGCCATTCCAAACCGTGCGCATACCCACTTGCCAAAATTTGTGGTAATAGTTGACCCCGTTGGAATTATTCCTAGGGGGTTGATCAGTCTACGAATGATTGGACTCAAGATAAGCCGAGAAAAAAAATCAAAAACTCCAGGACAACTAACCGCTTTCCCCATAGAAAGCCCCGGATTACCGAAAATACGGCGCAGGCCGTCAACAGGGTATTTTTCATGGATCTTTATACTTCAGCGGAATTCAAGAGAGAAGTTCAGCCCTGGCCTACTTGTGCCGTGATTTGGGTATCGGCGGGCCGGATACTTCGTTATTGGCAAGCGTTACTCTATCTTTTTCATCAATTCCTTCGTTCCGTTTAAGAATCCACCGAAGTAATCATTATCTCTAAATTTCGGAATGAAAAAATGGTCGACTATCACTTGTGTTTCCCGATCTGCTATTTGTTTTTCAATTCCGATTCCATTATTAATCCACATTATTCTGAGAGATGCTGAGACACCTATTGGTACTCCGTTATCAGATTATTTTTGACCTACTCCCCAGTATTTTGCGAATTCCAAGGTGTAGTCATCGAAATCATCTTTTGTAGTCCAAGAACAGTCTAATGATACAATTGCAATTTGGATTGAAGTCTTACCTTCAAAATCTCGAGCTAACATCTCAAGTTGGTCTTCCTGATCGTCAGAGATGATTGGCCTTATAACTCTGTAGCATAATAATCTATCTCTTAATCATTACGCCTACCTGTACTTAAAAATCAAGAATTATAAGGAATCACCAAATGATTTACTTTGCTACTTTCAATGACTCCCCTTGTCACGCTTCCAAGGATTTGATCCTTGATAAAGCCCTTTCCGTGAGTCCCCATCAATACCAGGTTAATTTGATTGTCCTGAATTAGTTTCGTGAGTTCCTTTATGGGCAAACCCGTGCGTAATTCAGTACTTATTTCAAGACCTTTTTGATCGGGGATATCATTTTTTAGTCGTTTGAGTCGCTCTGTATTCATCTCGTTAAGTCTTTCAACTTCTTGTTCGCTGCGTTCTTCAAGCTTATCAGCATCAAGAATGTGCGCAATGATTATTTTTTTAGAGGACTTCAGGAGATTTTCTTTTAAAAACAAAAATGCTTGCTCCGACCAACCAGAGTAATCTGTGGCAAACAATACCCGATCATAAGAAAGTGGACAAGAAAAATGCGGCTCAATCTTGTCTCCATCCTTCATAACTTCATCGCATTGAACCAATAGCAAGGGGTTTTTACTTCTTCTGATAACCTGATCGGCTGTGCTTCCCAATAGAACGCCTTTCATAAAACCCATTCCCCGGCTTGCCAGAATAATTAGATGGTCGGGGTTTTCTTTTCCAAAATCAACCAATTCATGATAGGGAAGGCCCTCTTTGATTACAATGTCAGCTCCAAAACCCGACGATTCCAGATGTTTTTTGACTTTTTCCAAACGGGCTTTGGTGTGATCCAAAAAGGTGTAGCCCGAAAAATTCATATACGATATTCCCAAAGCATGAAAAATGGTGATATGCTTTATTCCCAAAGCTTTATATTGGTCTGTGCATTGCAGCAAAACTTCGGCTGCTTTTGATAAATCGGTTGCTAAAATTGCTTTTTTCATGCTTGCTCGTTTTGTGAACTCATTGTTTTTATTTCATCCGTACAAAATTATTTTTAAAGGTCGGATGGAACTCGCTGTTTGTTGGTCTGTTGTTTATGCGAATATTTTATGCGCTCGTTTCGTACTTGTTCTTATTGGCAAATGCCACCAACGACAGCATCACCGGAACTTCAACCAAAACTCCAACTACACAAACCAAAGCTGCCGGGCTGTCCAATCCAAATAGAGCGATAGCCACTGCTACGGAGAGTTCAAAGAAATTACTGGCCCCTATCATGGCGGCCGGGGCGCAGACAGGATAGCTAAGCTTGAGTTTTTTTCCACCAAACCAGGTGATGAAAAAGATGAAATAGGTTTGAATGATTAGCGGAATGGCGATGAATAAAATGATTAGTGGATTGTTCAAAATATTGCCTCCCTGAAAAGCAAATAGCAGCAAGAGCGTAAGCAACAAGGCAAAAATGCTGAGCGGTTTAAGTTTCGGTAGGAAATTCCCGGTAAACCACTCCTCCCCCTTTTTCGAAATCAAATACCTACTCGTTAAATATCCTGCTACAAGCGGGACTACCACATAGATAACTACACTAAGTACTAAAGTATCATAAGGAATAATCACGTCCGTAATTCCTAAAAGAAAGCCTACGATAGGCACGAAAGCGACCAAAATAATCAGGTCATTAACAGATACCTGCATCAAGGTGTAATTCGGGTCGCCATCGCTCAAGTAAGACCATACAAAAACCATAGCGGTGCAAGGTGCTGCCCCCAGTATGATGGCTCCCGCAATGTATTCACCTGCCAAATTTTTTTCAAACTACTAAAATCAATTTGCAGCATCATGGGGTAAATCATCATCCAAATGAGTATGGCGATGGGCACATTAACTTTGGCGATTTCAAGTGTGCCAAGGTATTCCATGGCGTCTTTCGCAATGTAACTGAGACCTATCCCGCCCACAATACACAGCGCCACCCAAAGGCTCAGGTATTTTTCAAAAAATGCAATTTTCTTTTTCGGTTTGCTCGTTTCTGCGCTCATTGATTTTCAATATTGGAAAAGACATAAAATAGTTCGGTAGCAATCTGTATGCTGCGTTCTAAGTATTTTTCTTTTTGCTGTGGGGTATTGTCAAATTCTTTTGGATCTTCATAAGTAATCGGGATGCGCTTTTCAGCACCGGCAATGAAAGGACAGCCGGCATCTGCTTGCGAACAGGTCATAATTGCCACAAAGCCGGATTTGGGATTGAAGGCGTCGTCGTAAACTTTGGAAAAGCCGATTACAGGGTGGGCATTGTCTGCAAAGTTGATGCTGTACACCGGATTTTTCCCTTCGGAAAGTGCGTTTACTACAAAGCCCTGGCTTTCCAATGTTTTTGCTGCCATCGGAAACAAAGCCGTTGCTTCTGTACCTCCCGAGTAGCAAACCATGTTTTCAATTCCCAAATAATACCCCATTGCTTGCGCCCACGCCTGAGAAAGATGGCTTCTGCGGGAATTGTGGGTACAAATGAAATTTAAATAAATTGGCTCCTGTGCGTTTACCTTGGATTGAATAAAGTCAATCAAGGGATGCAGAATAGCTTTCCGTTCTTCGCTTATGGAGGCTGTATTTAGCGAATGGATTGTGTCTTCCAGTTCGGTAAATAGGTTTTTAGTCGTTTTTGTCATCGCAACAATTTCATCTGAGCCCTAAAATCCTCTAACAACAACCGCCTTTGAACGATACGGCTTCTGATTTTTCGTTCAAGGGTTTCTCTCCCGGTTTTTTTGCAAATACCGTTACGCTGAAAATACCCGTTGTTCCCGTTTTAAACGCTTCTTTTTCGGGAGTATTTAGGTAACGATCTAATAGATTGTCGGGAATGACGATGGGTTTTTCTTTTTGAATGGTAATGTCATTAAACCCGGCATTGCTGATGTAGTGCAAATACTCATCTTTCTGAATGGCTCCTGCCACACAGCCCGCATACATTTCGGCATCGGTTTTTAAGGCTTCGGGTAATTCTCCTACCAGCACAATATCCGAAATACTAAAATGCCCTCCCGGTTTGAGCACCCGAAAGATCTCAGTGATTACCTTTTGTTTGTCGGGGACTAAATTGAGTACGCAATTGCTCACAATCACATCGGCAATGGCATCGCTGATCGGCATATCTTCGATGTCGCCTTGTCTGAATTCTACATTGTTCAATCCCAACTTTTCGGCATTCTTGCGGGCTTTTTTGATCATCGCCTCGGTAAAATCAATACCTATGACTTTACCTGTTTCACCCGCTTCGTGACGGGCAATAAAACAATCGTTTCCCGCACCCGAACCCAAGTCGATCACCGTGTCGCCGGGCTGAATTTGAGCAAATTGAGTCGGCAATCCACAACCCAAACTTAAATCGGCATCGGCATTGTAGCCTTTCACCTCGCTGTAATCATCCGTCATTATATTGTAGACTTCCGGAGTTTCTGAACTTGCACCACAACAAGAAGCGCTTTCGCTTTGCGCAATGGAATTGTACTTTTCCCTGACGATATTTTTTAATTTTTCTGACTCTTTCATTTTTTAGTTTCTTTTTTGATTTTAACAATCATCACAGCAATCTACTGCGGGATAGCTATTGAATAAAGTGTTGAAAATTTGTTGAATTTCTGCCCAACGCTTGGGGTCAATGCAGTAGCTTACCGACACGCCTTCTATAGTTCCTTGAAGAATGCCACTGTTCTTCAATTCTTTTAAATGCTGACTGATGGTAGCTTGTGCCAAACCCAGCTCTTCCACCAAATGCCCGTTTAAGCAGGTATTCGATTTCAATAAATACTGAATGATGGCCACACGTGCCGGATGCGCAAATACTTTGGCAATGCTTGCCAGTTCGTTTTGCGTTTCGCTGAATAAATCTGATCTGGTGACTCCCATATTAGTTCGATTGAATGATTTGAGCTTCAGCATAAAAATCCAAAACGGCCGGCAACAATTTTTCCTCCGGAATAAATGGAATACCGTAGAGCTTTTTCGTTAAATTCTTGCCGATAGATTGAATTACTTCTCCTTCGGCCAAAGCTCTGCTTTTTAGCAAGGGATCTTTAATATCTGCTTGCATGGAAAGGTTCTGGTTCACCACCCAGGCGTAGGGATGAATACCTGCTCGTTTTAAATCTTCCTGCAGGGTAGCTGCTTCTCGCATGGGCGTGGTTTCGGGAAGCGATACAAGGATCACTTTGGACAGCTCGGGATCTTGTAGGGCCATATAAGGCGTTTTGATTTTCGATGGATCCATGCCGGTATTTCGCATCACTTCGCGGTGGTAACTTCCCGCTGTATCGAGCAACAACAAGGTGTGACCGGTTGGAGCGGTGTCAATCACCACAAACTTGCGTTTGGCCTGCTGAATGGCTTTTGAAAAAGCGTGAAATACAGCCACTTCTTCAGTGCAGGGCGATTTTAAATCTTCCAACAAAAGTTTCCGCCCCTGCTCGTCCATGTTTTTCCCTTTTTGCGACAGCACCTTATCGGTGTAGCGTTGGGTTTCGAGCTTGGGGTCAATTCGGTCGATGGTCATCTTATCGGGCAGTCCATCCAACTGACTGATGAAGTCCTGAACGTGGGCGGCTGGGTCAGTAGTGGTGAGATGCACCTCAAATCCTTTGCGGGCAATCATTACGGCTATAGCCGAAGCGGCAATGGTTTTTCCCACGCCACCTTTCCCCATGGTCATGATCAATCCGTGATCTTGCTTATCGGTGAGTTCATCTACCAGTCGGTCAATCCCATTCAGGCCGTGATCCCATTCTTCGAAAGTTGCCGCATCGGTGACCAGTTGCTCTTGTAAATCCCTGTTTAAAAGGGAGCGCAACTTTTGGATGCCCAGCACATTGTAAGGTAGCAGCGGATAAGTCTGAAGGGGAAGTTTTTGAAGTTTTTCAGGAATACTATTCAATTGGTTTTGTGCCAGGGTTTCCATCTTTTGCGCAAAGGTATCCGATGCATCCAACGATTTAAAGACCCCGTTTACCAGAAGCTCCTGATTTTTCAATCCCAATTCATTCAGTTCTTCACTGGTCCTTGCTGCTTCTTTGAGTGAAGCCTGCTCTGCACGGGCCACCAGATAAAAAGTGGTTTGCGAAGCATCGCGAAGGGTGGCAACGACCTTGTTGTATCGTTCCTGACTGCTTTTCAATGCAGATGTTGAACCTAAACAGGAAGCACCGTCTGGATTTTCTTCAGAAAAAGAAGCCCAGGCAGCCGGCAACTCCAATAAGCGTAGAGTATGACCCGTTGGTGCGGTGTCAAAAATGATCACATCAAATGTATCATCACCGTGTTCTCCCGAAATAAATCGAGAAAATTCATCAAATGAAGCGATTTCCGTGGTGCAGGCACCGGAAAGTTCTTCGTTCATCTTATTGATTTCCGCTTCGGGCAGAATTTCGTGCAGTGGCTCCGTTACCCGTTTACGGTATTCCTGAGCCGACACTTCGGGATTGATATTGATAGCAAAAAGGTTGGATACTCCATTTATCTCACTGACTTTTTCATGCACCGGACTTTCCAATACATCCTGAAGATTAGATGCAGGATCTGTGCTAACGAGCAACACTTTATTGCCTTCATCTGCCAGTTTTACCGCATTGGCAGATGCAAGCGATGTTTTTCCCACACCCCCTTTTCCGGTGAAAAATAAGTATGAAGTGTTTTGACTTGTCATGGTTTAAATTTTTAGCGTATCGAAAAAAAGAAACTGAAAGCGGTGCCCAAATGAGTACCGATTTCTATTCCAGGAACATATCAAATAAGCGAATCCACGGAATTTTGTAAATCATCAAACCGCCCTATTTCTTATATTTTTTGATAAAGTTATTGGCATTATCACCACGTAAATGTTCCGCCAGGCCAAGTAGCCCATCCTTTAAATAGGCAACATTATAGCCCTTTGTTTTTAGATAGACCATAGCAATAATGGCTCTGTCTTTATGTGGACAGGCTGTCACAATAAGCTTGTCTTTAGGTAATTCACTATATTCTGTAGGTAAATTTGGTAATGGCATTTTTATGGCATAGTCCATTTGCCATGCGGCTTGTTCTTCTTCAAAGCGTATATCAACTAAAACAGCTTTATTTTCTTGCAATAAGGTAACCAGCTGTTCTGAAGACCGTTTCATTGTTTTTCTGCTTTCATAGTCAAAATCTGCAAGGAAAGTATCTAAGGATGTTTGTCCAAAAGAGACACTTGTTACCAATAACAAGTAGGTTATTATACAGTACTTAGAATAACTTTTCATCGATTGAATTTCATTTTGGTTTGGTGGTTTACAAAATTCCTTTGGGATTGTCTCATACCCATGACGCCGGGTGCATGACAGGCCTGTTGCCACAAGATCATTCTTAGGAGGAATAAAATATTTTTAAAACTTAGCGATAAACACTTTTTAAAATGGACTAACAACATTTTCCACTATCTGCATTCGGACTACTATCGCAACTTGATTGTATTTTAGGGGTTGGCGCACTTCCACAGCAACCGCCAGATGTGTCAGATTGAGCTGACAACTTATTGCCTTTCGTTGGAAATCCTTTTTCTACCCAACGAATAATGCCTGATTTCATATTTACTACTCGTTGAGCGTCATAACCGTTGTTGATTAAAAATCCTGTAGCACGAAGGCTTCTACCACCCCCTCTACAAACCATGACTACATCCTGGTCTTTCGGAATTTCAGTAAAACGTTCTTCAAATTCACTCAGCGGAATATTGATGCTATTGGTTACGTCATAAGACAATTCGTTCACTTCATCTTCTTCACGAACATCCACGAGTAAGGCTCCATTTTTCACCCACTCCTGAGTAGTGGTTGGGCAAATTTCTGTAATTGATTGGCCCATCCATTTTTTCCATTGGGACTTTACCGGATATTCACCCGAAAGAACGATTTGATTATTGATGATAATGTAAGGCAGCGAATTCAGTCCTTCCTTTTGAAGCTTTTCAATGGCAGACGGATAGTTTTTAAATGCCGCACCGTCATTCATACACCTGTACTGCAACACATTGCCGGGTCTAGAATTGTGATTTTCATGATTTCCTTTTTTTGTTTTATCATTACATTGCAATATTACGATTATTGTGGGACACTGCAAAATTTTCGGTTTTTAATAGCGGACTTTCTTGGGGCTGTTTTTTTAGTATGTGTGGTGACGTATCGGCTATGTTAGGCTCTGCTTAAGGAGGCTAAAAGAGATTGGATGTAAAGCAATACGGTCAGAATTAACAACCATTAAACTCGCGCTTTAAGCTTCGCTCCGCGGCCTGCCTGAGGCTGGCTGCGGAACTATGTTTTTTCAGGTCTTTAGAGTTTTACCCGGATATCGAGCTTGCCACCTAGTCCCACTTCAACGATTCGTCTTAGCGTAGAGATTCTCACATCTCCAACAGCCCTTTCGAGTTTGGAAATGTAAGTGCGTTTCACATTGAGCTTATCGGCGAGTTCTTGCTGGGTCATCTTTGCTTCTTTTCGCTTGTCCCTGATCAACTCGGCGATGATATACAACTCGGCATTCTCCTCGAAGTTGGTTCTGCTTTTTGTTCCCACCTTTCCATATTTCCGATCAAAATGCTCATTAATGGTTTTCGGGTTTGACTTACTGCTGCTTGCGCTCATAATATGCTCTTCTTAATTGAACTGCTTTATCTATCTGTTTTCGGGGTAACTTTTGAGTTTTCTTCGCGAAGCCATGTAGTAGGATCACCAACTTACCTTCATCAAAAAAGCTGAAGATTCTAAAAATATCGCTTCCCGACTAGATTCGGATCTCATAAATCCCATCTTCTATATGCTTAAAGAACTTTGTGGGAACCCTTTCCACGGTCATTACAATGTGCAGTACATAGTCTATTTTTGTCTGTACTGCTTTTGACTGTGCAAGGTAGAAGTCCCAGTAATAATCCTGAAAGGGCTCTAATGTTCTCATACCATCAACGCCAAAGGTAACTCATTAGTTACTATAAACGACACTAAT
>JAIVHP010000046.1 GCA_020201045.1 Flavobacteriales bacterium | reverse complement strand
GAGCAAAGAAACAAGAATTAATTGATACTTTTGCCCACCTATAATTAGAATAATACAACCAACGCTCAAGATGCGCAACGGCAATAGCACTGAATCGGGTGTAAACCCGAATGTTTCTGTAGACTGTGTGATTTTTGGATTTGATGGAGAAAAGTTAAAGGTGCTTCTCATTGACAGGGGCCAAATTATAGAAGACGAAGACGAAAAATCTTATGCGCTTCCGGGAAACCTCATACACAACGACGAAAATCTGGATGAAGCCGCAGGACGCGTTCTCAACGAACTCACCGGTTTGCACGATATTTACCTGGAGCAATTTGGCTCTTTTGGCGACCCCAACCGCCTTACAAAAGAAGAAGATTCGCTGTGGCTAAAGTCAATCAGAGCACAGCCCGATGCACGTGTTATCACCGTTGCCTATTACTCTCTAATCCGCGCCGACCAATTTGAATTACACGCCAGCAGCTTTGCCAAAGAAGCGTTTTGGCACGATATAGAAGCGCTGCCAAATCTGGGTTTCGATCATCGGGAAATTATAGATTCGGCGCTGAAGGAACTCAAGTTTAAAAGCAAATACCAGCCCCTTGGATTTGAGCTACTGCCAGAGAAATTCACCCTCGGGCAATTGCAAAAACTCTACGAAGCAATTTTAAATACGGAGCTCGACAAACGGAACTTCAGGCGAAAAATACTCAAGATGAGCTTTCTCGTTCCCCTAAAAGAAAAGCAGATTGGCGTACCACATAAACCCGCGCGTTATTTCACTTTCGACAAGGAAAAATACCAGAATTACAAGAGCAACGATTTTTACTTTACCCTTTAACCGCACTTCAATTCGCTCTTAGCTTCTGCCACTCGTTTAAAAGTTCCTTCTCTTTTGCAGATAGATTTTGGGGAACCTGAATGCTCAACTCAATGGTAAGATCTCCCTTTAGAGATGGGTTGTTGTAGTCGCTCATTCCCTTCCCTTTCAACCTGAATTTTTGACCGGATTGCGCCCCTTCGGGAATATTCAGGTTTACCGTACCATGTGGTGTTTGCACAGCTTGCTTACCTCCCAGCAGCGCGGTAAACAAGTCTATTTTTTGTTTTTTGAAAAAGTTTAGGCCATCTACATCGTATTCTTTCGAGTCGGCAACGCGAAGGGTGATAATCAAATCTCCCCCACCTTTTCCCTTTCCTCGAAGTTTGAGCTTCTGATCGTTTCTGGCTCCGGGCTTAATCTTCAGTTTCACCTTCTTACCGTCTATCTCTACGACCTTTTCAACACCTTGTACCGCTTCGTAAAACGACAGTGGCAAAACAGCGGTAGAATCGGGTGCTCTGCGAGAAGTACGGCCTCGGGTGCCACCCCCAAAGTCTGCCGAACCGCCCGGCCTGCCGGCACCGCCAAAAAAGGCATTAAAAAAATCGGAGAACTGTCCCCCGCTTCCGAACATATCGGAAAAATCTCCCCTGTACTGGTATTGTTGTAGCCGCTGCCCACTGCCATAACCGGCATTTTTATATTGGTCGTAATGTTTCCAATTCGACCCGAGCTCGTCGTACTTCTTGCGCTTTTCCGGGTCGCCGATCACTTCGTAGGCTTCATTTGCTTCCTTAAACTTTTTCTCAGATTCCACATCGCCCTGGGTTTTATCGGGGTGATACTTTACCGCGAGCTTTCTATAGCTCTTTTTAATCTCCGCCTGCGATGCGTTTTTCGAAACGCCGAGTATTTTATAGTAGTCTTTGTATTCCATAGGTATAAGTGTGAAAATAAAAAGTGCGGAGATCTTTACGAAATCCGCACTCATCTTTTATCCTTCCACCGAATTACTTGATGGCAATCTGACGGGTTTTGGATTTTTGTTCAATTTCCATTTTCGGGATATCCAAAGATAATACCCCGTCTTTGTATTCGGCAGATATTTTTTCAACGTCCACATCTTCGGGAAGCTGAAAAGACCGCACAAAAGAAGTGTAGTTAAATTCACGCTTGGTGTACTTGCCTTCGCGCTCTTCCGTTTCGGCCTTCTTCTCGGTGCGAATCGATAATAAGTCATCTGATAATTCGATTTTGAAATCGTCTTTTTTCATTCCGGGAGCGGCCAGCTCCACGTGAAATGCATTCTCACTTTCGCGAATGTTAGCGGCGGGTAGAGAACCGCTCTTCATTCTGGATTGCGGAAAAAATTCACCTTCGAAAAAATCGTTAAAAAACGTGTCTAATCCGTAAGGGTTTTTTGCTGAATTAAATTTAATGAGTGACATAGTATATTGTTTTTAGTGGTTTTTCAAATTCATTTTGAGCTAATCAATTTGAATACCATTTGCGAGAGAATACAGAATTGCGCCATTGTGTCACCAAACTATTTAATCGGCTGCCATTGTGACGCATCACATCACCAATCCCCTGTCATTTAGGCTGTTTTATTTCCATGAGTGCATTCCAAACCGGGTCTTCGGGTGGCTCGGCTGTAATAACCAAAGGTTTTTTGGTTACCGGGTGAGTGAAGGAAATGGAGCGCGCATGGAGGTGGATTGACGCATCCTTATTTGAACGAGGCGCCCCGTATTTCAAGTCTCCCTTTATAATGCAACCCATTGCGGCGAGCTGTACCCTTATTTGGTGATGCCTACCCGTTTGTGGCTTTACTTCCAGAAAGAAAAACTTATCGCTCTCACCGATCATTTGGTAGGTGAGTTTTGATTCTTTCGCTCCGGGCGTTTTCTTCCCGGTTACCCGCGATTTGTTTTTGGAAGCGTCCTTTACCAAAAAATCTTCCAGGCTTCCGGTAATAGATTCCGGAGCGCGATAAACGGTAGCCCAATACGTTTTTTGAACTTCCTTTTTTCGAAACAGATCGCTCATTCGCGAAAGCCCCTTACTTGTTTTTCCGAAAAGAACTACTCCACTTACAGGCCTATCTAAGCGATGTATCACACCGATAAAAGCTTTTCCGGGCTTCTCATACTTTTGAGCCAGCCATCTTTGCACCACTTCGCTTAAGGGTTCATCACCGGTTTTGTCGCCCTGTACAATATCAGACGGCCGCTTATTGACCGCTATGAGGTGATTGTCTTCAAAAAGTACGTCGAGATCGGCAGGAGTTGTTGGCATACTCAATACTGTTCACTTTCATTTGGGAAATCCTGTTTTCTAACATCGCTTACGTAATTTCCCACAGCCGATTTAATTTCGCTGTACAAATCGCTGTAGCGACGCAAAAACCTCGGGTGAAACTCGTTGGTAATTCCGAGCAAATCGTGAACGACCAACACCTGACCATCGGCTTTACCACCCGCCCCAATTCCAATCGTGGGCATACTTACCGCTTTAGAAACCTTCTCGGTAAGTGCTGCGGGTATCTTTTCGAGCACCAGGCTAAAGCAACCAATTTCGTCCAGTACTTTTGCATCGCTGAGTAGCCGCTCTGCTTCTTCGTTTTGTTTTGCCCTCACGGTGTAGGTTCCAAATTTATAGATGCTTTGCGGGGTGAGACCGAGGTGAGCCATAACCGGAATGCCCGCCGAAAGGATTCGCTCCACGCTTTCGCGGATCTCACTTCCGCCTTCCATTTTTACCGCGTGAGCGCCACTTTCCTTCATAATTCGAATGCTCGATGTAAGCGCTTCCTTGCTGTTTCCCTGATAAGCGCCAAATGGCAGATCTACTACCACTAAAGCTCTTTTTACAGCCCTCACCACCGAAGAAGCGTGATAGATCATTTGGTCCAGGGTAATGGGCAATGTGGTTTCGTGGCCGGCCATGACATTTGACGCCGAATCGCCAACCAAAATGACATCGACACCCGCCTCGTCTACAATTTTTGCCATGGAGTAATCGTAAGAAGTGAGCATGGCAATTTTTTCGCCGCGTTCTTTCATTTCGCGGAGGGTATGTGTTGTAATGCGTTTTACTTGAGAGTGAACAGACATATATGGTATTTTTTTAGAATGCTTTCTGTTGATTATTGGAAGTCCAATTTTCAGTGAATATAAACCGTTTGTTAATTCGGCAGATTTTCTCTGATCAATATTCTACATTTGCAAGTCTGACAAAAGTCACAATAAATGATGAAAACGCCTTATTTTAAGTCGATCGGTTTGGGAATTTTACTTCTGGCTATCCTTTCCAGTTGCGAAACCGATGTGGAATTAGAAGCTCCTTACCAGAACACTCCCGTTATAATAGGTGTGCTTGATTTAAGTGCCGACACCCAATTTGTGCGCATCAATAAAGCTTTTCTCGGTGCCGGAAATGCCGAAGAATTTGCTCAAATCAGAGATTCTTCCGAATACCCTCCCGAAGATGTTGAAGCCTGGTTGTACAAGAAGTTTGAAGGTGCTGCTCTCGATTCTATCCAACTCGAGAGAATCGTAAAACCATCCCGAGATCCCGGCGTTTTTTACAATACTGACATCGCATTCTACTACACCGACCAGCCGCTTTTCACGAACAACGAATTAAGCCAGCTACAAACATCACCAGAAGAATGGAGCTATGAGATGGTCGCCCATATTCAGGGAGAAACCTATCGGGCTGAAACCGATTTTCCCGACGCGAGAGATGGCGATGTAACCCGGCCACCTACTCCCACTTTCAGAGTTCCGCTGTATAGCCCATCCAGCGATGTTTTCTTATCTGCTGATGCTGTTTTCCGTAAGAGACGAAACACCGCAAGGTACCAGGGCCTTATTCGATTAAACTTCGATTATACCCGTGAAGACGGAACGACCTTAACTAACCAGCAAATCGACTTTCAGCTCGGTATTATCGATAATCAAAGTGTAAACAACCCCGTTGGCCTATCAGTGACTTCACTCCTGTAACCGCCACTTTTACAAACTTCGACAATGGTGCAATAGGAATTCTCGGCTCCAAGACAACCATATCGCGAACCTTTAGATTAGACGAAGCAAGTCTTGAGCAGTTAAACATAAGTGAATTAACCACCTTTGGAGCCTTCAACCCCTGCTACTGCGTCCAGGATTGGACAGGGTCTGAATATGTTTGCACCGAATCTCTTCAAAATTGTCCCTGATCGAATCTTTGTTTAGCTGATCACCCATACTGTCTTTTTGTCATTAAAATTGACACATTCCGTGTCATAAATGCTCCAATAATCCAAAATTGGGCAATGGTACAGTACTTGAGTATGTGCAACCAGTTATAAATTAATTAAGCACGAATCAGAGATGAGTAAAATAATTGGAATTGACTTAGGTACCACCAACTCTTGCGTATCTGTGATGGAAGGTAACGAGCCCGTTGTAATATCAAACAGCGAGGGAAAGCGAACTACCCCATCCATTGTAGCATTTGTAGAAGGTGGAGAAAGAAAGGTTGGTGACCCTGCAAAAAGACAGGCAATTACCAATCCAGCAAAAACGATTTCTTCCATAAAACGATTTATGGGAAACTCTTACGACGAAGTATCGAAAGAACTCGCAAGAGTACCTTATAAAGTAGTGAAGGGAGATAATAATACACCGCGGGTGCAGGTAGACGACCGCACTTACACCCCGCAGGAAATTTCGGCGATCATTCTTCAAAAAATGAAGAAAACGGCTGAAGATTTTCTCGGAACTTCCGTTGCAGAAGCGGTTATTACGGTTCCTGCTTACTTTAATGACTCGCAACGCCAGGCAACAAAAGAAGCCGGAGAGATTGCAGGACTTAAGGTTAGAAGAATTATCAACGAACCCACAGCCGCAGCTTTGGCATACGGACTTGACAAAAAATCGTCGGATGTGAAAGTCGTTGTTTTCGACCTTGGTGGCGGAACACACGACGTATCAATCCTCGAACTTGGCGATGGTGTTTTTGAAGTACTCAGCACCGACGGAGATACACACCTGGGTGGCGATGACTTCGACCAGATTATCATGGATTGGTTAGTTGACGAGTTTAAAGACGAAAATGGAATTGATCTTACCAAAGACCCAATGGCACTGCAGCGATTGAAAGAAGCGGCTGAAAAAGCCAAGATTGAATTGTCGAGCACCAGCTCAACAGAAATCAACCTGCCTTATATCATGCCAGTTGATGGTGTACCAAAACACCTGGTAAGAACCCTTAGCCGTTCAAAATTTGAGCAACTTTGTGATGCCTTGATCAAAAAGACGATCAACCCATGCGAGTCTGCATTAAAAGGTGCCGGACTGAGCAAGTCTGACATAGACGAAGTGATCCTGGTAGGTGGTTCTACAAGAATTCCCGCCGTTCAGGAAGCCGTTAAAAAATTCTTCGGAAAAGATCCCTCAAAAGGAGTAAACCCCGACGAAGTAGTATCGATTGGTGCGGCCATTCAAGGGGGTGTACTTACCGGAGAAGTAAAAGATGTACTTCTTCTGGATGTTACCCCACTGTCTTTGGGTATCGAAACAATGGGTGGAGTTTCCACCAAATTGATCGATGCGAACACCACCATCCCTACGAAAAAATCAGAAACGTTCTCTACGGCTTCAGACAATCAGCCTTCTGTAGACATTCACGTGCTACAGGGTGAGCGCCCGATGGCGACAGACAACCGAAGCATCGGAAGATTTCAACTGACAGATATTCCACCCGCACCGCGCGGTGTGCCACAAATTGAAGTAACGTTCGACATTGATGCAAATGGTATCATGAACGTTTCTGCAAAAGATAAGGCTACCGGAAAAGAACAAAGCATTCGAATAGAAGCTTCGAGCGGACTGTCTGAAGAAGAAATCGAGAAGATGAAGAAAGAAGCTGAGGCCAATGCCGAGACCGACAAAGCAGCGAAGGAAAAAATCGAAACGATTAACAAAGCCGACTCTTTGATTTTCCAAACGGAAAAGCAAATGAAGGAGTTCGGAGATAAGATTCCCGCTGAGAAAAAACAGCCGATTGAAGATGCGCTTGCAGAGCTGAAAAAAGCCCACGAGTCGCAAGATATTCCGGCAATAGAGTCGTCGATGGAAAAACTCAACACCGTTTTCCAGGCCGCTTCACAAGAAATGTACAACGCCCAGCAATCAGAAAATGGCGCAGGAGATGCTCAGGGAGCAGCTTCTGACTCCAAATCAGATTCTGGAGATGAAGAAGTTACCGACGTTGACTTTGAAGAGGTAAACGACGACAGCAAAAAATCGTAATCGCTTAGGCGAAAGATTGGTTAGAGCCGCCCCGATTCAATTCGGGGCGGCTTTTTTTTTTGACAAAACGCCAGAATAAAACACGAGCGAAATGTGCTTTTACACAGCGTTATGCAACGCAAGTCGAAAATATTCTGTCGGCAAAAAATTTATTTCAACTTTCATCCAAATTAGGCGTTCTTTAGGCTGGATTTTATGACAAAGCAGTGGGCCATCTTCTTTTTAATCGCCGTAGCGACCATCTCGCTTCTGTTTGGGCTTACCCTTCCCGATACGAAGTTCGACTACAACTTCGAAAAATTCTTTAAACCGGCAGACGAAGCCACAAAATACTTCAATCAACACCGCGACGAATTTGGAACCGACAACGATTTCGTCCTCCTTGGAATTGAGTCTGAAGCCGGCGTATTCGACCCTGAATTTCTCGATCGCGTTGAAGCCCTTACTTCAGATTTGAAAGATGTTTCGCACGTAACCCGTGTGATTTCGCCCACAAATTCGACTCTGCCGGTAAGGGCGCCACTGACAGGAGCAGTATTCAATAAACCTTTGCTCTCTGGAAATCGAAAAGCGGACTCAATCGCTGTTTTTTCCGATCCTTCACTGGTAAACAACCTGTTCTCGAAAACAAAACCAGCGATTTCGATTGTAATCGAAACCAAAGAGAAACTGAGCAAATCGGCTTGCGATGAATTGGCAAAGGAGTTGGAAAATACATTGGACCAATACCCCTTCGAAAATGTATACCTGTCTGGCCGGGCAATTGGCCAGGTGGTGTACATCGAAAAAATTCAAGGCGAGTTCACCCTGTTTATGCTCATGTCTATTGGCTTTGTGCTCGTCCTTCTCTTTTTGATGTTTCGGAGCTTTCGCGGAATTATTATCCCGCTCGCCACCGTACTTTTATCGGTTTTGTGGAGCATCGGAATTCTAAATTTATCGGGTAGAGGCGTTGGAATTTTACTCAATATGTTGCCCCCCGTCATTTTTGTAGTTGGCATGAGCGATGCCGTGCACCTCTACTCTCGATTTCTGGAAGAACTCAAAAAAGGAAACTCAAAGGAATACGCCATTCGGCAAACGGTGTACGATACCGGCCTTGCAACCTTACTCACGAGCATTACCACCGCGATAGGGTTTGCCAGCTTATATTTTACCGGCATTCCGGCCCTACAGGAATTCGGATTACTAACTGCAGCGGGAGTTTTGGCAGCTTTTGTTATCGCCATCACCATGCTGCCGGCATGGCTGGTATTGAGCAAGGCACCTGAGCGAACCCTAAAAATCGTAAAAAACTCAGTGTGGTCCAGAGTGCTTGAGCGAGCCTTCGTTCCTATTGTACGCAAGCGAAAGGCCATTTTTATCGCCACTCCCTTTCTGGTTGTTTTACTGATTTTGGGCGGGAGTAAAATAGAACTAAACAACTTTTTGCTCGAAGATTTAAAACCGGGAGAACCCCTGCGCCAATCCTTCACCTACTTCGATAAAAATTTCTCAGGTGTTCGACCTTTTGAAGTGGGCATTCAATCCGAAAAAGGCGAATCGCTGATAAATCGAGAGTCGATTGAAGATATTCAAACCATACAGGAATTTATCAAAACCGACTACGAAGCCTCTGCCCTGGCTTCTGTAGCAGAAGTGAGCAAAGAATTAAACAGAAGCAGGAATGCCGGCAGAAACAATTACTACAAGTTGCCCGAGAGCGAAAAAGACTGGAACAAGATCGAGAACGACCTCCGCAGAATAAAGAAAGCGGGAAAGCTCTCACCACTAATTAATGATCGAGGAGATTACACGCGCATTTCCGGGCGCGTCGGCGACTGGGGAGCGCAGGAATTCCGCGAAAAAAATCAGGCTTTCAACGCGTTTTTAAAGGAGAAGGGATTCTCGAAGAAATACGATATCTCCATCACCGGAACGGGTACACTCATCGATAAAACGAACCAGAATTTGGTTTACAGCCTGGGAAAGGGCTTAGGTTCCGCCTTTCTTTTAATAGCCGTTTTGATGGGATTCATGTTTAAATCTCTGCGCATGATCGCGCTGGCTCTTATCCCAAATGTACTTCCGCTACTGGCGCTTACAGCCGTGATGGGCGTCCTCGACATCGATTTGAAAATGAGTACAAGCATTATCTTTACCATCGCTTTTGGTATTGCCGTAGACGACACCATTCACCTCCTGAGCAGATACAAGTTGGAACTACACAAGGGAAAGCGGAAATTGATCGCGCTAAAAAATGCATATACCCACACCGGTAAAGCGCTTATTTTGACGAGTATTATTTTGCTGGGGGGATTTTTTAGCCTTTGTTTCAGCTCTTTTCAGAGCACCTACTACATTGGATTATTGGTATGCGTTACACTTATAATTGCACTATTCCTGGATCTCACACTTTTTCCTGCCTTATTGGCATCGGCAGATAATCCGCGTGTTAAGAAGGAAGCTTCTTACCGAAAAACCGAACCACTGCAAACAAAAGCACAGCCCCGACAGCCAGCAGTAGAAAACCCGAAATAGGCGTTACCGCGGAAAGCACCGTCAAAATTACCGAGACCAACCCCACCGTTAAAGCATAGGGCAACTGGGTGCGGACGTGCGAAATATGATCGCATTGTGTGGCCAGGGAACTCAAAATAGTAGTATCGCTGATAGGCGAACAATGATCTCCCAACACGGCACCGGCCAAAACACAAGAAGTTACATTGGCGAACAGTGCAACTGCCATTTCGGGTTCTATTTGAGCCTGAATGGCCAGCTCCCAGCAAAGCGGGAGCATAAGCGGATAAAGTATTGCCATGGTGCCCCAGGACGATCCGGTTGAAAATGCGACAACAGCCGCAATAACGAACGTAATAGCCGGGATGAGCCACGGGGCGACATTTCCCCTGGCAAGGCTCGCCAAAAAGTCGGCAGTGTGCATCTCGGCAGTGATAGCGGCTAGCGACCATGCGAGAATTAGAATAACCACGGCGCCCATCATGGTTTTAAATCCGTTAAAACTCGTTTCGATGGCTTCGGTAAGCGAAAGAATGTGCTGTGAAACGGTAAGAACTATTGCAGCCATAATACCGAGCATTGAAGCCCACAAAAGAGACCTGTACGAATCTGAGTTACCCACAGCCACGGCGAGCTGGGTGCCAAAACTCATCGAGTCGTCTTTGGCAACTTCCCAATAATCGCCGGTAACCAGTAAGCCGATGAAGGTGCCGGTGATAACAATGAAAATTGGAATGAAGGCATTTGCAAAACGGAGCCTGGTATTTTTTGCGGGTTCAAACTCGTCTTCCGTTAAGCCAGTATCAATTTTTCCTTCGGTAATTTTCCCGGCTCGTGCAGCCACTTCGGCTCCATACATAGAGCCGTAATCGCGTTTTAAATAGATAATAAAAAACATAAAAATCAAGCACAGCAAGGGGTAAAATGCAAATTCAAGAGAAGCAAAGAATATGCTATAAGCACCCTGATCAATGACAATACCCCCAGAATTAATCTGGTCGAGAGCCCCTTGAATATAGCCGAGTTCGGCTCCTATCCACGTTGTAATAAAAGCAATTGCCGCTACGGGCGCTGCGGTAGAGTCGACAATATAACTCAGTTTCTCTCGCGAAATGCGCAGTTTATCCGTTAGTGGGCGCATGGTATTTCCAACTACAAGGGTATTGGCATAATCGTCGAAAAAGATTGCCAGGCCCAGCGCCCATGTAGCCATCTGCCCCGAGCGTGGACTGTTCGCCTTTTTTGAAATGATATTTACAACCGCTTTCATCCCCCCGTTTTTCGATATCAAAGCCACAATACCTCCAATCAGGATGGAAAAAACCAAAACTGAAACGTGATCTGAATCTGTAACCGACTCGATAATATAGGTGTCGATGAGTCTCAAAATCCCTTCCCATGCACTGGAAGAGTCGGCGTAGTAAGCGATGATGCTGGCTCCGGTAATAATCCCAACAATCAGGCTCGAAACGACTTCCTTGAAAATAAGTGCGAGTAAAATCACGATAAAAACGGGGATAACTCCGACCCAAAGCGGCATGGGACTTACATCCTTCACGAAAGTGAACCCGTCTAATTTAAACGACAGGGGCTCCTTCCGATCGAACGTTAACTGGAATTCTGCCTTTCCGTTTTTAAAAGTCAACTCGCGACTTTCGCCGTTTACATAAGCTTCCTTCACATAGCCATTGCGAAATAATTTCTCCGGGCTATCGCAATAAACCACCCCTTCTGCCGGGATGCCCTCTACAAAAAAGTGCGGCACTTCAACCCTTACTTCATCAGATTTAAGAAATTCATAATCTGTACTTTGAGCCATCAACACACCTCCGCAGATGGTGAGAAATAAACCGATGAGATACTTGATTTTTACCATGAAATGGCGATAAAGATAGAATTTTGTTCAAGTGAAATAGGGCCAGAGCGTTTGCGAGTTTACTAAATTTGCAATATGTGGAAATTTCTGCTCATAGCTATAGGTTTAATTAGTGCAGGATGCAGCCATGCGCCGCCATTAGAAGAAAATTTTAAAACCTTGGCCGGCGATCTTACTTCGCCCCATGCAGAAATTGGCGATAATCGCGGATTGGTCATCTTTTACCTATCGCCCGAATGCCCCCTCTGTGTGAATTACACCGTAGCAATAAATAAAATAATAGATACGTATGGCGATGAGAACATCAGTTTTTTAGGCGTACAAAGGAGCCATCGATAATTGGGCCATATCGCTTGGTCAAAAAAGGCAAAAGCCAACAGAATTTTACCTCGCATCAGCCATTGATGCGTATTTTGGCGATCGGGAAATAAATCCGAAAGAAACCAAACCTGTAGGATGCTTCATAGAATAGAGACAGCAGCGCCTTTGGCCATATTCATTCTACTGTTGTTCGGTTGTCAAGCTCCTTCCGACGAGCAGCAAAAGGCGGGCTCCAGGACCGAAGAAATCGCCGAAACCTTAAACCTTCCCGATTCGGTGTTCTTTTGGCGTGATGTTTCGCCGATTCTCTACCAAAATTGCACACCTTGCCACCACAAAAATGGAGCGGGACCATTTGAGCTGATTAGCTACAACGATGTAAAAAAGCGCACAAAAACCATTAGACTGGCTGTTGCCGACGGCTACATGCCCCCGTGGCCTGCAGATCCTTCTTACCGCCATTTCAAAGGCGAAAAAGTGCTGACTCCTGCCGAAAAGGGCACCCTTTTAAAATGGATTTCTCAGGGAGCTCCCGAAGGTGAATTACCCCGTGAGATACCCGAGCCTAAAACGGTTATTAACGAAGAGCTGGGCGAACCCGATCTCATTCTCTCCTTTCCCGATACGGTGCAAATTCCGGGGAAAAACCTCGACCAGTTTAAACTTGCAAAAATAGCATTTGACCTTCCGTACGACACGCTGTTGCGGGCTATTCAATTCAAGCCCGGAAACAGGCAATTGATTCACCATGTGAATGGCCATATGTTGAATTATAATTTCGACAAGAAGCAAAACCCCAAAGAAGGCGAATGGGTATTGAATGCCGAGAAGATAAACTCGATAGAAGCGTACCGCAAAATGAAGCTCGCCAACGACTTGGGCGCATACCCCCCTTTGAGGGTTTCTGCCTTTAACTACCTGCCCGGGGTTGAGCCGGTAAACTACCCCGACGGTATTGGAACGGTGCACATCAAGAGAAAAGGTGCTTTTATGCTAAATACCTTGCACTACGGCCCCAGCGCCATAGACACCTTCGACCTAAGCGAAATACACTTGTATTTTGCAGAAAAACCACCAGAGAGAAACCTCCGTGAACTTCAAATGGGCACATTGGGGATTACTCCAATTACTCCGGACTTTGTGATTTACGCCGACTCCATATGCGAATTCGAAACCCGGTACCGGGTGAAAGAAGATATATCGGTATTAACCGTAAACCCGCATATGCACTTGCTCGGTAAAAGCTTTAAAGCTTATGCTTCGAGCGGTAACGGTTCAGATACCATTCCGCTTGTACATATCCCAAAGTGGGATTTTAGATGGCAGTATTTTTATACTTTCGAGAAAATGGTCCGGATTCCCAAAGGGTACGAGATTGTAGTAGAAGCAGAGTTTGACAATACCATGGACAACCCATTCAACCCGTTTTCGCCTCCAAAAACCATCCGCACGGCCGGAGAAAACATGAAAACTACCGATGAGATGTTCCAGTTTTTTGTGGACTATGTCCCCTATCGGGATGGAGATGAAAATATTGAACTCTAAAACACGCGGAGTTGATCAGTCTTCCAACTTATTCGCAACCCAGCGGATGTTATTGACTTCTATTCCCGTGCTTCGCTCGCCTTCGAATTCAATTCCACAAACCACATCGACGTGGGCGAGCATGATTTGAGAAAAGTTTAAAATGGGCACATTTATCGAAGTAAAGGTCGAGTCGTTAAAAGAGTGTGTAGAAATCTCAACGTATTCGCTTCTGCGGAAGGGTAAACAACTTTCTTCCTGCCAGAGTTTTCCGCTGATAAATAGCTTCACAAATTCTGGCGAACCGTCGTCTGTATCAGCTACGCGTACATCCATGCGGAAACTTCCCTCTCTAAAGTCACGGGCGTTTCGCTCGTTGATAATGGTAAAATAGGAAAGGTGAGATGTTCCACCGCCGGTGCCCAGATACAGTGTTTTATTCACGGTAGCTGAGTCCACTTCTTCTTCGAGCTCGCTAATTTCGCCGTTGCAAACTTCCATCCGGAAAGCCGCTTCAACCAGGTTGTTGTTCCATCCGCCACGCTGCCCATCTTTCCAAATAGATTGCTCAGCATCGTTGTAAATACAAGATTCATCGTCTTCGATGGCCCTGGGATCGTAGTTTGCAGATGTTGGATCAGTGCAACCTTTTCGGTCCGTCTCCTTATTGCAGGAATAAAAACCGGTTGCCAAAATAGCTGTCGTGAAAAGTATAGCGAAAGATTTCATATTTAAGGGGATTAGTTAATCGTTCGTTTCACGTTCTACTTTATTTTCACGATAAGGTTTCAGTTATAACCGATATGTTATAGTTTTGTCGATTAATATTTCCTTCTTCATAGATAAAACTAATGACTCTAATTCAGTTAAAATACGTTGTTGCGGTAGACACCTACCGCCATTTTGCGACCGCAGCAGAGCACTGTTTCGTGACACAGCCAACGCTGAGCATGCAAATTAACAAGCTCGAAAAGGAATTGGATATTTTAATATTCGACCGGAGCAAGCACCCGGTGCAACCTACTGCAATTGGAAAAAAAATTATTAGCCAGGCCCGGATCGCGCTAAAGGAATCGGAGAAAATTGAAGAACTGGTAAAAGGAAGCAAAGGACTGGTATCGGGTGAGTTTAAATTGGGAATAATCCCCACTATAACGCCATACCTGCTTCCCCGATTCTTGCGCGAAATACTGAACGAACACCCGGATATCCACCTGCGGATTGAAGAGTTGCAAACCGATCAAATTCTCGACAAACTCGACAAAGACCAATTGGACGCCGGTATTCTGGCCACGCCGCTCCACGATAACCGCATTGTGGAACTACCGCTTTACTACGAGCCCTTTATGGCATATGTGCCGAAAGGTCACCGACTTGAAAAAGAAGAATTTGTATTGCACAGCGAGTTATTGCTCAAAGACATTTTGCTTTTGAAAAATGGCCATTGTTTTAGAGATAATGTGATAAACCTTTGCAAAAGTGCATTTCCCGAAGGTTCAAATGAAGGTGCAATGGAGCTGGAAAGTGGAAATTTTGATACGTTGATTAAACTCTCCAATCAGGGATTTGGAATGACTTTGCTGCCTTACCTCGCAGCAATTGACCTACCCGAGCCCGATCGGCACAACATCAAACCCATCGAACATCCGCAGCCATCTCGCGAAATCAGTATCATTCACAATAAGGCGCAATTAAAAATCAGCATTATCGATGTTATTGCAAAAGTGATTCGAAAGCAAATTCCCGCAAAACTTCTAAAACAAGAAGAGGGTAGCATCGTTAGTCCATTGGCCAGTTAAAAGCACGGATTTCCGGCAATGATAAATCAGAAAAAATGTCCAGCATGTGGTAAATGGACCGATGGATCAAAGCAAAGGTGTGTGTTTTGCAACAGCCTGATAGACCCACAGCTCATCGCCGAAGAAGATAGTCGGAAAAGAGCTGAGAAGTCGAGACAGGAAAGACTGGCATCTGAAAGCAAGTTTGAGAAATATTTGAGAAAGCTCAAGGAATCCGACAAGCCCGGGTACACCCTTTTATTTAAAATTCTCAATACCCTTTTCAATATTTACATGGCCGTCCTGTCGTTCTTCATTTGGCTTATAGCATTAATTTCGGGGTAGAATGAACAGGCAAAAAGGCGTTTTTCTCCTGGCTATGTCAGCAATTTATTTTGTGCTCCACTTCATGCAGCACCGCGAACTTGGGAATGAAATTATCCGTTTTTACGGAAAGGACTTCATCCTGGTACCAATCTTGCTAAGTGGCGTAGGGCTGGCATCGCGATTTTTGAATAAACCCATACTTATAGGCACCAAAGAAGTGATTTTGGCCGTTGTATATTGTAGTGTGGTCTTTGAAGGAATATTACCGGTATTTCGTTCAAACCTCACCGCTGATTATGTAGATGTAATTTGCTACGCTGCTGGCGGTTTAATGTGGCATATGGCCTTCCGCGAAAAGCGAAAAAAAATAGTGGATAAGTCTGTGAGTTAGGCATCTATTTAATTTGGTTTAGTCTTAAATTTGAATTTATGAAATACTACTTGCTCTTAATTGTATTTGTTCTGGGAAGCTTCCGTATCGCAATAGCCCAGGAAGATTTTGCCGATCTCTCATCGAAAGAACGGATTTCAATAGCCGAGAAGGAAGCAAAAGAATCGAAAAGCGACGCGGTTTTTCAGGAGCTTATGCAGGAAGCACACGTCTTTTTTGAGCAAAAAAAATATTTAAAAGCCATTCACAAATACGAAGAAGCTCAAGAGCGAAGACCGTATAATGTTTATCCCAAGGTAATTATCGCAGATATTGAGCTATCTATGAAAGACACGCTGGAAGTATTAAGGGCTGCGGAAAAGCAAGAAGAAGCTGAAAAAGAGCAGAAGCCGCTTAAACCAAAAAAGGAAGAGCCTGAACCGCCGGAACCCGAAGAGCCGGAAGAAACCAGAGAAGAGCGACTTGAAAAGTTAGACAACTGGGAGGAAAAAGAGCGCGAACGAAGAGCGAGGGAAAGAGCTGCAAGGGAGAAAAAAGAAAGTGAAAAGCCTTCTGTTAGAGCCGATGGCGGTGACGTAGCAGTTGGCTCCATAGCCGATTTTCAAAAAGATTTGGCGGAAAAATACCCCAACGGTATTACCGAAAAAACAGAAAAACAGGGGAATAAAACAGTAGTAACGCGCATCATCGTAGCGAACAATAAGGGGAACGAGTACAAAAAGGTCACCCACGATTGGGGCGGTGTATTTTACTTCAAGAATGGCGATGCAGTTACCGAGCGCGTTTGGAAACAGGAAACCGAAGACAAAAAATAAAAACCGACTTCAGCATTAATAGCCTTCGTGTTTAGCACCCGCTTCCACCCGCACCTTTAGGCGATTTTCCTTCGGAGGTATGGGGCAGGAGTACTTGTCGTTGTAGGCACAATACGGATTATAAGCCCGGTTAAAATCAACGACCAACGTGTCTCCTTCCGGGTGGGAAACATCTAAATAACGTCCACCGCCATAAGTTGATTCTCCATTTGTCTCGTCGGTAAAAGGCAGAAAAAGATGGTCTTTGTATTCGGGGTTCCGCATGAGCGACAAATTGCGATACACCGGCAGTTGCAAGGAGTCTTCGCCAATGGCAAAGTGAAGTAGTCCCACCTTTTGATAGCGTTGCCTTATTTTCCCGGTAGCTTTAATTTGAAAGGGCTTCGATCTTTTTACATCTTCCCATACCGCTTCAACCCGGTAGTCTGGATTAAAAGCATATCTCGGTATACTGTCGAAATCGGCTAAATCTTCTTCCATGAGAGGCGACTTTTCGGGGTTGCGAAAATCGGCTTCTACCCCGCTCCAGTATTCAGCGTAGCGAATTTGATCATCAGATTCCTGCCCAAAGCTATTAAGTGCCGCGAATAGGCATAGAAAAATTGAAGTCGTGAATTTCATACATCAAAGATAAATTCTAAACCAAAGAGAAAGACAATATCTCTGATAATCCGTTCAATTTTTACCATATTGCATCCCGAATGGAAATTTCCCGATCGATAAAAGACGCCGAGAATGTCTTGCGAGACTTTTTGGAATATTCCCTTGAGCGAAATCACGGGGAGAACTGGACGGATAAATGCGGCTTATCCAGCGTCCGCATAGATTTATGGCGAGAGCGAAAATCTCAGGCCGAGTTAGATTCGGCGCCGAATGGCGGGGAGGAAAGGCTTCTTTTTTACGCTCCTTTCGAAGATTTATACGATATAGTTACGAGCAATTGGGTGGGCGATCTGCAATCTACATTTACCGATCGCGAGCGACTGCTTACCTACATGCGCATTATTGAGCACTACCGCCATCCCGACGCGATGAGAAGGGAACTTTTTGTTCATCAAAAGCATCTAATTCTGGGAATAAGCGGAGAAATAAGAGCAAAAACCGTGGCCTACCGAAGCCTGATGGAAGTGGGCAAGGAAGGATATCCACGGATTGAATATATTAAAGACAGCCTGGGAAATATGTGGGTACCGGGAAAACCGCGAAGGGTAAAAACCAATATCACACTCCACCCCGGGCAGACCATAGAATATATCGTTCAGGCTTACGACCCCGATGAATTACCCATCGAGTATAAAATTCACGGAAACAAGTGGCAGTCTGGAAATATCTTGTTTTTCGAAGTGGCCGAAAAGCACATCAAAAAAGAGGCACAGATTAATATTAACATTCGCAGCGGCAGAAAATACCACGCCTATCCGCTTGGGTACGACGACCGAATTGTATTCGAGTATCAAATTCTTCCGAATCCCTAATCGCGCCCTTACCATTGTTTTTTTAAAACAACCTTTACTCGGTTCATACGGTACATGCGTGAAATGACCTTAACAACACCCATTACCTTCCGTATATTCGAAGTGAAGGAAAGAGAAAAACTTTCTGATGGTTGCTTAGAGCAGAGCAATGAAAAACGGACAAGCCTTAGGTAGTCCGTTTTTCTTTTTGTGGTAAGTGAGAGATTTTGTACTTTTTCACTGTTAAAAAAAGACCCTATGAAGTTTCTCCACAAGCCACTAAAAGCCAAATCCGGTGAACGAATTGTTGTTGAATTCGACAAGCCCACGAAGGTTTTAATGATTCACAGCTCACAGTTTAATAAATACAAAGGCGGCAGAACTTATAAATACCGCGGTGGCTTTCAGGAAGAATCGCCCGTTGAATTCAAGGTTCCATTCGAGGGAGTGTGGCACGCCATTATTGAGAAGGGCACATACGATAAGCCACTCGATGTGAGTGGTTCTGCACGTGTAGAACCACCGAAATACGACACACTAAACGGAGCAGATCAAAACGAAACCCACACCAAGTACGAAGAAGAATACGACGACACCCTCGAGTAATGAGATTTTTTTTTATTCGAAGAAGCGCGCTTTGCACGGTGTGCCTGATCTTATTTTTTGCCTGGGGCTGCAGTGAAGAAAAGCTTGGGGAAACGAAAAGCCAAAAATCAAAACCGGCTCAACACGCTCCTAAAAAAGCGAAAGAAAAAACCGAACCCGCTTCTAAAAGCGAATTTCCCCTATTAAATCAGGAAAATTTTCAACCCTTTCTCAGCAAATACTTTGAAGAAAATACCGAGCGAAAGCTCGAGCTTACCACTCGGCTGGGCACCATTAAATTCAAGCTTTACGATGAAACCCCGCTCCACACCGCAAATTTTTTAATGCTTACAAAGCGCGATTACTTTAACAATACTGAATTTACGAGGGTGGTTGAAAATTTTGTCGTTCAGGGCGGAAACAACGATAGAGAATCAGAAGAGCTTAAACGCCTGCTTATTGGCAACTATTTGATTCCTTCGGAAATGGATGAAGACCTGATCCATAAAAAAGGGGCATTGGCCATGGCTCGCAACTACGAAGATAACCCCGATAAAGCGTCGTCTGCCTACAATTTTTACTTCGTGCACGGTCAAAAATTCAATGAGCCCCAACTTCTGGGGATAGAAAGAGACAACGACATTAAAATTTCTCCGGCTAAACGAAAAATATACAAAACCGTTGGTGGAGCGCCGCATTTAGATGGCGAACACACGGTTTTTGGCCAAATTTACGAAGGCCTTGACGTCCTGGATAAAATGGCGGCTGTAGAAACAGACAAGAGCGACTGGCCACTCAACCCGCTAATTATGAATATAAAAGTCATAGATGAATAAGCTTGCCTTCCTTGTCTTGAGCTTTGCCCTAATTTTAGCAAGCTGCGTCCCTCCCGCCGAAGAGACCAATGCAACAGCACCCGACATAAAAATCGGAAAGAATTTGGCAGGTCTTGATGCGGCTGTTTCGTGTGCCCATCGTGAAGCAGCCAAAATTGGGGCCGAAGTATTGGTTTCTGGGGGAAATGCCGTAGACGCAAGCATAGCGGTTCAATGGGCACTTGCAGTTTGCTACCCCATTGCCGGGAACCTTGGTGGCGGAGGCTTTATGATCTTGCGCACGAGCGATGGCAAAACAGAAACACTTGACTTTAGGGAGAAGGCTCCGCTAAATGCCTATGAAACTATGTTTTTAGATAGTGCCGGTAACGTTATTGCAAACATGAGCAGGGCGAGTCACCTTGCATCAGGGGTTCCCGGAACAGTAGCCGGACTTTTCGATGCCCACACCAAGTACGGCAAATTGCCTATGAAGGAACTCATTGCGCCGGCCATAAAACTAGCCAGAGATGGATTCGTTTTATCAGATGCGCAAGCGGGGAGGTTTAATGAGTTTACATCAGATTTTAACCACAACAATAATTGGGATATTCCCTTTGTGCGAAACGATCGACCCATAAATACCAATGGCCCTGCTGAGTTCTACTCCGGATTTACATCTAAGCTTATACTGACGGAAATGGCTGATGGTAATGGAATGATAAATGCCGAAGACCTGGAGAACTACCAAACCATTTGGCGGGAGCCCGTGAAATCACAATTAAAGAACTTTACTTTGATATCCATGCCACCCCCTTCGAGCGGTGGAATAGCCATAGCTCAACTCGCCGCCTATTGGAATTCGCTCGACAGTGTATTTCCCGCCCACAATAGCGCTGACTACATTCATGCCTTAACCGAATTTGAAAGGCGCGTTTACGCTGACCGCTCTGAATATCTTGGCGACCCGGATTTTTACAAGGTGCCATTTAAAGAATTGCTCGACCCGAAATACCTGGAAAGCCGTATTGAAAAAATAGACTTCAACCGGGCGACTCCATCTTCTGAAATAAAACCGGGCGAGCTCAGCCTTTTCGCAGAAAGCGATGAAACAACTCATTTATCTGTAGTAGACGAAGATGGGATGGCCGTATCGGTTACAACCACCATCAACGGTGCCTATGGAAATAAAATCGTTGTAGAGGGCGGGGGATTTTTTCTGAATAACGAAATGGACGATTTTAGCTCCAAGCCCGGGGAACCCAATATGTTTGGCCTTATTGGCGGGTTGGCAAACTCCATAGCACCCGGTAAGCGAATGCTCAGCTCCATGACACCGACCATTGTAGAAAAAGATGGCGAGCTGTTTATGGTGACGGGAAGCCCCGGGGGATCTACCATTATTACCACTGTCTTTCAAACCATCGCAAACGCGACCATTTATGAGATGAATCTGGCCGAAGCTATTTCGACTCCGCGATTTCACCATCAATGGTATCCCGATGAAATTGTGCTGGAAGATGGTTCATTTTCCGACAGCACACTTCAGACCCTTAAAGACAAAGGGCACTCGCTTCGATTTGTGGAAGCGCTGGGAAAAGCCGACGCCATACTGGTAAATAAAAATGGCACCCTGGATGCCACCGGCGATAAGCGCGGTGAAGACCAGGCTGCCGGATATTGATATGAACGAAATACTCAAGAAATACGACGAAGTAAACAACTTTGGCAAAAATCTGGGACTGGAGCTGGAAGTACTGCGCCCCGGAAAAGTTATTTATAGAATGACCATTTCTAAGATGCATCTTTCCAACCCATTTGCTGCCCATGGAGGTGCAATTTCAGGTATGATGGATGGAATTCTGGGGGTATCTGCACTTTCGCTAGCGGTGGAATCCAATAAACTGGTGAGTACTGT
>JAIVHP010000045.1:13778-15627 GCA_020201045.1 Flavobacteriales bacterium | reverse complement strand
TTGAGATCTGGAATATTCTGAAAGAAATACCGCAGGTTCTCCAGATCCAAATCGTGTCCGGCATTAATTTCAAGACCGGCATCGAGTCCGGCTCTGGCTGCGTCCACAAAAGGCTTAACGGCCATTTCGCGGTTCTTGTGAAAACCCGCAGCGTAAGATTCCGTGTAGAGCTCAATTCTATCAGCTCCGGCAGCCGCGGCGGCCGCAGCCATTTCCGGGTCTGGATCGACGAAAATACTTACCCGGCATCCCATTTCCTTGAACTTGCCTATCACATCGGTTAATAATCCCTTCTCTTTTTTGGTATCCCAACCGGCATTTGATGTCAATACGTCAGGAGGATCTGGCACGAGCGTAACCTGATCGGGCAAATTGTCGCCGATCAATTTCAGGAACCTCTCATCGGGATAGCCTTCAATATTGTATTCGGTAGTGATAAGTGGTTTAAGATTGTATACGTCTCGCGTGGTGATGTGGCGCTCGTCTGGCCTGGGGTGTATGGTAATTCCCTGCCCCCCGAAATGCTGGCAATCGCGAGCCACTTTTAGCAAGTCGGGATTATTTCCACCTCTTGCATTTCGCAGTGTGGCAAATTTGTTGATATTGACACTTAGATTTGTCATTTTATTCTCTTTATATTTCGCCGGTTTGCCGTACAAATGTAAGGGATTCACAGACTAAATTGTTTCAAAGAAAAAGGATAAAAAATGCGCGCAGGTGATTTAATAAGCGATGAAATTCCCACTCTTGAAGGCAGCGACAATGCATTGTTTGCAATGCAACTGCTCGATGAGTACAAGATGACCCATTTACCGGTGGCCGATGGCAAGGAATTTTTAGGCCTTATTTCAGATTCTTCTGTATTGGAAGTAGAAGACCCCGAAGCGCCACTGAGCCAGTGCAAAAAATTGCTACAGGTGGCTTTTGTAAAAAGCGATCAGCACGCTTATGAACTCATAAAAGTAGCTGCTCAATTTCAGCTCAGTGCCATTCCGGTGCTCGATGAAAAACACAACTACGAGGGCGTGGTGAGCATTTACTGCCTGGTTAGAGAGCTCTCAAACATCGCGGCGATGCGCGAGCCCGGAGCAATCGTTGTGCTGGAAATGAATGAAGGCGACTATTCCCTTTCGGAAATTGCGCAAATTGTGGAGGGAAATAACGCCCGCATTTTGAGCGCAAATGTTACATCTACCCCAGACTCCAAGCGAATAGAAGTTACCCTGAAAATCAACCAGGACAATATCGACGGTGTTATTCAAACTTTCAATCGGTACGATTATCAGATAAGCGCTTCTTACCACCAATCTACCTACGACGAGATGCTGCAAAACAGGTACGACGAATTGATGCGCTACCTAAAAATATAATCTTCAGCCATGCGCTTTCTTTTACTTGCGCTCACCTTCTTTACGGTGTGTTTGACTGTAAGCGCACAGAACACACCTTCGGAAGAAATAGCGCTTGACACACTCGGCAAGAAAGTAATTGTAGACTTCCTGATCGAGGGAAACAAACTCACCAAAGAGCGCATTATACTCCGCGAAGTTACTTTATCGCTGGGCGATACCCTTTACTGGAGTAATCTGAGAGCCGGGATGGAACAAACCCGGCGCAACGTGATGAATCTGGGGATTTTCAATTTTGTGGAAGTAGAACCCATCCAAATCAACAATTCCGAACTCATTGTTCTCATTACGGTTCAGGAAAGATGGTACATCTATCCGGTACCGATTTTGGAGATCGCTCAAACAAACTTTAATACCTGGTGGGAAACAAAAGAGCTGCGATGGCTGAATTACGGCATATCTGTAAAGCATTTCAATTTCCGCGGCCGCAACGAAAAGTT
>JAIVHP010000045.1:0-13740 GCA_020201045.1 Flavobacteriales bacterium | reverse complement strand
TTCCATTCCCAATCTCAACAAAAAACAAACTTTGGGCATTTCGCTCGGTGCGGGATTTTATGAAAATGAACAGATTGTTTACAATACCGAAAACAACGAGCGGCTTTTTTACCGCAACCCCGAAGACAAAGCGAGAAGGTATTATCAGTACAAAGCTGGCCTGAGCTACCGCGAAAACATCTTTCTAAAGCACTATTTTGAAGTGTCTTATTTCGATGCGCAAGTCAGAGATTCCGTCGTTAGCCTTCAACCCGATTATTTCACGGGAAATGTAAATAGGTCCAGATTTTTTAGGGTCACTTACAATATCAATTACGATACACGCGACTACAAACGCTACCCGCTGAACGGCTTACTCCTCTACGGATTATTTCAACAAGACGGGCTCGGGCTTGTAAATAAGGAAGGGCTGGCTGTCTTCACCACAAAGGCGGGATATAAACACCACCACAAACTCGCTGACCGGTGGTACGTAGCCCATTCTCTTGAAGGAAAAGTTAATTGGGAGACGCCGCCGTATTACCTTACAAGCGGATTAGGCTATGGTAGCTTTGTGCGTGGGTATGAGTTTTATGTGATCGACGGTACCCGCTGGGGCCTGTTTCAGAGCAACGTGAAATATGAGATATTGAAGCCAAAGTCCATCAAAATACCATTTGTACCCTCAGATAAATTCAGTAAAACTTTTATAGCACTCTACGGAAACCTTTTCTTTGATGCGGGATACGTAAACGGAGGGAATTTTGCGCAGACCAACTCGCTGGCGAATTCTTATCTTTACAGTGTGGGCGTTGGACTGGATGTGGTAACGTATTACGACAAAGTAATGCGCATAGAAGGTTCGCTCAATGAACTTGGAGAAACCGGAATATACATACACTTCTCACAATCGTTTTAAATGAAGATAGCCATATACGGGAAGCCATACAAAAACCAACTGAATACCAGTATTCAGAATATATTAGATACCGCGAAAAAGGCGGGATTCGAAGTGGTTATCTACGAAAGGTTCGCGAAATTCCTAAAAGATGAAGGCCATATAGATAAGAGCTTCCCAACTTTCTCGAGGAAAAATGTAGCTATTGAAGCGTTTCAGTGCCTGGTGAGCGTGGGTGGAGATGGAACGCTGCTAGATACGTTAACCATAGTGAAAGACTCGGGAGTTCCGGTTATTGGTTTAAATGCCGGTAGATTGGGATTTATCACCAGCGTATCCATTGATGAATTCGAAGCAATTCTGAAGGACATCAAAGAAGAGAAAATTACCTGCGATGAACGAACGCTCCTAAAAGTGGAAACCAAGCGCAAAATTTTTGGAGACTTCCCCTACGCGCTGAACGAATTGACGATTCTGAAAAAAGACAGCGCATCAATGATCAGCATTGCCTGCCACCTAAACGGGGAATTTCTCAATACGTATTGGGCAGATGGAATCATAGTTGCCACACCAACAGGCTCTACCGCATACAGCTTGAGTTGCGGCGGACCCATAATTGTTCCCGGCTCCGAAAACGCCGTAATTACACCTATTGCCCCGCACAACCTCAATGTCAGGCCCTTGGTAATTTCAAACGACAGTGAATTACAGCTCGCCGCCGACGGGCGAAGTGAAGAATTTCTCATCTCACTCGACAGCCGGTCCAGAACCATCTACCCCGGAGAAATAGTTCGGATCTCCAAAGCTCCATTCACCTTTAAATTATTGAGGCCAAACCGCCATTCTTTTATCTCTACACTGCGCAATAAACTGGCATGGGGATTTGACAAGCGAAATGACTGAGAAAGGTTTAAATTTGCAGTGAAATGAACGATTGATTTGCGCCGAGCACAATATTATTCATTCAGAATCGATTTAATCGAAGTGAAACACATACTGGTTATACTAGCTTTAATCTGCTCTTTTCAAGCCCATTCGCAGTACCACGAAATTGGCGCGATGGTGGGCACATCCTATTATGTGGGCGAGCTAAATCCGGCGCTCTCGCTACCCGGGGAATTCAGTTTAGGTGGAGGCCTTATTTACCGCTACAATTTCAACGACCGCATCGCTTTCAAAGGCTCTATTTTATACGGGCGTTTTCACGGCGATGATGCCGATTCTGATGTGGAGTGGAACAGAAATAGGAACCTGCAATTCAGATCTGATATTTTTGAATTCAGCGGACAAATTGAAGTGAATTTTCTCACTTACGAGATCGGCGACGAAAAGCGCCCTTCGAGCCCATATCTATTCGCAGTTCACCGATTACCTCGACGATGTGAGCACTGCTTACGTAGACCCGATATTGCTTTCGGAAGAGAATGGCCCGCTTGCGGCAGAACTCGCCGACAGAAGCCTGGAAGCACTCGGACCAGATGGAACAAATACAGACTATCAGCGCGGTGAGCCCAACCTCAACGACTGGTACATATTTACCGGCGTGATGATAACTTATAAAATAGGGCAACCGCGTATTAAATGCCCTGGAGCATTTAATTAAAAAGGTTATTAAGGTCTGCTTTAATTTTCAGACATTTGCCCCTCGTAAAATGAGCGCTAAGAATCAAATAGAAAAAGAAAAAGTACCCCGCCATGTTGCAATCATCATGGACGGAAACGGTCGCTGGGCAAAAAATCACGGCGAAATGCGTGTGTTTGGCCACATGAATGGGGTAAATAGTGTTCGGGAATCTTTGGAAGCAGCCACCGATGTGGGTGTGGAATACCTTACTCTTTACGCTTTCAGCACCGAAAACTGGGATCGGCCCATCGAAGAAGTATCGGCACTGATGGACTTATTGGTTCAAACCATTGTAAAAGAAATTGAAGGCCTCCACGATAACGAAGTGCGCCTCGAAGCAATTGGAGACCTGAATTTACTGCCAAAAAAATGCAAAGAAGCCCTTCTGGAAGCCATTCAGAAAACCAAGAATAACAATCGAATCACCCTCGTTTTAGCACTTAGTTACAGCTCGAGATGGGAAATCACAAGAGCTGTTAAATCCATTGCCGACGCAGTGAAAAAGGGTAAAATTGACCCGGAAAAAATTGACCAAACCACCGTGCAAAAATACCTGGAAACGCGGAATTATCCCGATCCGGAATTGCTCATAAGGACCAGTGGGGAAAAAAGAATTAGCAACTTTTTGCTTTGGCAAATTGCATATAGTGAGCTTTACTTTACAGAAACCTTATGGCCAGATTTCAAAAAAGAGAACTTTTACGAAGCAGTGGTCGCATTTCAAAATAGAGAGAGAAGATTTGGGAAAATCAGTGAACAAACTACGATATAGCTTTCTGCTCTTTTTGGTTCTGGGGATTGCAGCTGTTTTTAACAACGGCTTTGCCCAGGTAGGCGTGGGTGAATTTAAACCCGACTACCGCAATCCGCGCGAATTCAAAATTGGAGGAATCACTGTTTCCGGCGCGCGAAACTTCGATCAACAAGCCATCATTTTGTTTTCGGGATTGAGCGTGGGCCAAACCATCACCATTCCCGGCGATGAAATTTCCAAAGCCATTAAAAGTCTGTGGAAACAAAAGCTCTTCGACAATATTCAAATTACGCTGAACGAAATCAGAAACGATGAAGTTTATCTGGACATAACGCTGACAGAGCGCGCCAGGCTTTCGCGATTTAAATTTGACGGTGTGACGAAAGGCGAAGCTGAAAACCTGCGCGAGGAGATTAATTTGATTCGTGGTACCATTGTAAATGAAAACCTACTTACGAATACCAGTAACATTATCCGGAAACATTTTCAGGAAAAAGGATACCTCGATACAGAAGTAAAAATTCAACAGTTTCCCGATACCCTTGTCGCAAACAGCGAGTATTTGGTTATAGATGTCGAAAAAAACGACAAGGTCAAAATTGGCAACATCGATATTTACGGTGCCAACGCTATATCAGAAGGAAAGCTAAAGCGAAAACTGAAGAAAACCAAAGAAAAGAACTTCTTCAGGGTATGGAAAAGAAGTAAATTCATACAAGCAGCTTACAGAAAAGAACTGAAGAAAATTATTGCAACCTACAACGAAGAAGGCTATCGCAATGCAAAAATTTTGCGAGATTCGATTTATCGAAATGAAAACGGGACTGTAGGGATAGACATCCACTTAAAAGAAGGGAATCAATTTTATTTTGGGGAAGTAAAATGGGTGGGTAATACAAAATACTCTTCCAGCAAACTCAGTTCGGTACTTGCCATAGAGCCGGGCGAAATATACAACAGCGCTAAATTGCAATCGCGGCTTACCATGAGCGAAAACGGTGGTGATGTGAGTTCGCTTTACCTGGACGATGGCTATTTAGCCTTCCAGGCGGTGCCGATAGAGAGCAGCGTTCAGAACGACACAATTGATCTCGAAATTCAAATTTACGAAGGTCGACAGTATCGGGTAAACCGCGTAATTGTAAGGGGAAATACAAAAACCAACGACCGCGTAATCCGAAGGGAGATCAGAACAAAACCGGGAGATCTATTTAGCCGATCGGATATTATTAGAACCCAAAGGGAACTCTCCCAACTCGGTTATTTTGATCCCGAAGCGTTCGACATTAATCCCGTTCAAAACGACCAGGACGGTACCGTTGATATCATTTACACTGTAGCCGAGAGGCCTTCAGATCAAATTGAACTTTCGGGCGGCTGGGGAGCCGGCTTTATAGTAGGTACGCTAGGGGTATCTTTCACCAACTTTTCCATGCGCAACTTTTTCAAAAAAGGCGCGTGGAACCCTTTGCCATCCGGAGATGGGCAACGGCTTTCTGTAAGAGCACAGTCGAACGGGCGCTTTTTCCAGTCGTATAATATGTCGTTTACAGAGCCCTGGCTCGGCGGTAAAAAGCCCAACTCCTTTACAGTTGGCATACAACACTCGGTGCAAACCAATGGGGTTACGAAAAAGCAGGAACGCGAACAAAACCTGGACAGACAAGCGCTCTACATTACGGGAGGTAACATTAGCCTGGGTAAGCGACTCGGCTGGCCCGACGACTACTTTTCGATTCAGGCTGGAATAAGCTACCTCTTTTACGATATACGGAATTACACCAGCGCGAGTAGAACGGGAATTTTCGCCCTGACTGACGGAACGTCGAACAACCTCGCATTTACCTTTAACTTTTCAAGAAATAGCGTTTTCGATCCGATTTATCCGCGTTATGGATCGAATATTCGCCTGAATACGAAATTCACGCTCCCTTACTCGCTGTGGGATGGCAGAAATTACGGCGGTAACATCCGATACGAGTGGTCCGAATACTACAAATGGAAACTCGTAGCCGAATGGTATAACGAGCTGGCTCCAAAATTTGTGCTCATGGCCCGAACGGGATTTGGCTTTATGGGTTACTACAACCGAGACAAAGGGATTTCGCCATTCGAACGATTCTATCTGGGTGGTTCCGCCTTGTCGGGCTTTGCGCTCGATGGTCGGGAAATCATCGGCCTACGCGGTTACGACGACCTCAGTCTTTCGCCGCAAACGGGGGCGAATATTGTGTCAAAGCACACCCTGGAGTTCAGGTACTTGATTTCGCCTAATCCATCTGCCACCATATTTACCCTTGCCTTCCTGGAAGCGGGTAATACCTTCGATGGGATTGAAAATTTCGATCCGTTCAGGCTGTACAGATCTGCTGGTGTCGGCCTTAGAATATTCCTTCCCATGTTTGGGTTAATGGGCCTCGATTACGGATGGAGATTTGACGATGTAGTAACGCGGCCATCTATGCCGAGAAGTCAATTCCACTTTACCATTGGCATGAATCTTGGAGAATTATGAAAAAACCCTAAATTCGCAGCCCTGAAAAACGGTGCGTACAAATTATGAAAAAGCTCATACTCACAGCATTAATTTCGCTTAGCATCACATTCGCTTTTGCCCAAAGGTATGCGTATGTAGACACCGAATACATTTTGACTAATCTAAAAGATTATCAAAATGCGCAGAAAGAACTAGATCGCATTTCCGATCAGTGGCAGAAAGAAATTGAAGAGCGCTACGAATCTATCGACCGCCTTTACAAAGCATATCAGGCCGAAAAGGTACTGCTGACAGAAGAAATGCGAAAAGAGCGCGAAGATGAAATTGTTCGAAAAGAAAAAGAAGCTAAAGACCTGCAACGGCAGCGATTTGGCGTAGAAGGAGATTTGTTTGAGCGGAGAAAAGAACTTATTCAACCCGTACAAGACGATATTTACAATGCCATTAAAGAAGTGGCTCAGGGAGGTGGATTTTCCGTAATTTTCGACAAGGGAAATCAATCAAACATCCTTTACGCCGATCCGCGATACGACAAAAGTGATCGCGTTTTGAGCCGCTTAGGAGTTAGTCAAAAAGACATCGAAGAAAACAACGATTCATCTGGATCTGATGGCGACTCTAAAGACGCTCAAGACAGATCTAAACCCCCTGGTGGACAGGGCGGCGGTGGGACCGTAACCCCACAAAGACGTAAATAAACATTTAAAAGAAACAAAACAATGAAAAAGCTGATCATATTATCAATTCTCGCAATCGGAATAATGACCGAGAGTTATGCTCAGAAATTTGGACACGCGAATTTTGAAGAAATCGTAAGCATGCTTCCCGAAAGGGCCACTGCTGAAAAAGAAGTTCAAGACCTGCAAAAGAAACTAGAAGGTCGCTTGCAGTCCATGTATCAAACATACCAAACCAAACTGGGTGAAATCCAAAACGACACCACCCTTTCCCAGACTGAATCTCAAAGCTTAGGGCAAGAAATTCAAGACCTGGAGAAAAGAATTCAGGAATTTCAGCAAACTGCCATGAGCGAAATAGAAGTGAAGCAGAATGAACTGATGGCTAAAATGTTTACCAAAGTGAGAAAAGCAGCCGGCGAAGTGGGAAAAGAGAATGAATACACGTATATTTTTGACTCTTCATCAAATGGCTCACTTCTCTATGCGGGTGGCGAGGACATCACCCCGCTTATCAAAAGCCAGTTGGGCATCTAATTTCCAAAAACTACTATATCTTTGAAAACATCCCTTTCATACGGGATGTTTTTTTATGCCATCAAAATCAGACCCCAGACCCATCGGTGTTTTCGACTCCGGCATTGGCGGACTCACAGTAGCTTCGGCATTGTCGAAAGTGCTTCCCGGTGAACAGCTTATATACTTCGGCGATACCGTTCACTTGCCCTATGGCGAGAAATCGGCTGCGGCCATCAGGTCTTATGCTTCCGGAATAGGTAAATTTTTTATAGCGCAGAATTGCAAAGCTGTGGTGATTGCCTGCAATACTGCTTCGGCGGTAGCCACACGCACCATGACAAAATTGCTTACTTCAAAAATTCCCGTAATTAACGTTATTGACCCCACTGCAAACTTTGTAGCTGCGCAGTATAAGACGGGAAAAATTGGTGTGATCGCAACCAAAGCAACCGTAAACAGTAGGATTTACGCGAAGCGAATTGAGAAAAAAAATCCTAACCTAAAAGTGACGATGCTTGCCACGCCACTATTGGTTTCGATGGTGGAAGAAGGTTTTTTCAACAACAATATCTCACAGGCCATTATCAATGCATATCTCGAAAAATCGAATTTAAGAGATATCCAGGCACTTATTTTGGGATGCACCCACTTCCCCCTAATAAAAAAAGAAGTAAGCGGATACTACAAGGGAAAAACCAGGGTGATAGACTCGTCTGAACTCGTTGCGGAATTCACTAAAGCTGTATTGGCAAAAAACAACATTCTAAATGGTGGAAAGGCAGCCGCTCATAGATTTTATGTAAGCGACCTTACCACGTCTTTCACCGAGAGTACACATATTTTCTTTGGGAAAAAGGTGAAACTCTCGGCGAAAAATCTTTGGGATTAGCGGTACCAGTCTTTGTAATTCACGTAGCCATCGGCCATATTTCTCATAGCAGAAATAGCTTCTTTAGAATCCAGCTTTTTTACCTGTGCCGCCGGAACTCCGGCCCAGATTGTACCCGAGGGTATTCGCGTATTTTCCTTCACCACGGCGCCGGCGGCCACTATTGCGCCTGTTTCAATATAGGCGTTATCGAGAACGATGGCGCCCATTCCAATAAGCACATCATCTTCGGCGTTGCAGCCGTGAACGATGGCTCGGTGACCAACGGTAACTCTATTGCCAAGGGTTACCGTGCTTTTTCCGGTGGTTGTATGAACCACGGCTCCATCCTGAATATTGGTGTGGTTTCCGATGGTTATTTTCCCAACATCGCCTCTTAAAACCGCCTGATACCAAATGCTGCAATGAATCCCAATATGCACGTCGCCCACGACGGTAGCATTCGGGGCTATCCATGTGTCTTCGCCGATAAAAGGGGCTAATCCGTTTATCTCTTCAATAATGGGTTTAGTCATCGAGCACTCCTTCCTTTTTGCAGCAGGCGTGCAATCCTTCGTACTCCTCTCTGGTGGGTTTGCTATCACCAGCCACATAGCCCATTTTGTTAATTTCCTTCTTAATCTCTTCCAACGTTATTTTAGAAGACTTGTACTTGATAAAGATTTCGTTCTTCTCTACATCTACCCGAACTACCTTAATTCCAGAAGTGTAAGCCAAACCTTTCTCGATGGTTTCCTTGCACATTTCGCAAACGATCGAAGACTTCAAGGTTACTTCTTCGGTTTTCCCTATTGCACTTGCGTTTAAAACGAGTGCCGTAAATGCTATAAATAATGTTGCTGTTTTCATTTTAATCTATTTTTCAATTTTCTATTTGTTTCTACTGATGTCCATTCTAACTCCGGCGTATATTACTCTGCCGTTCACCGGACCGTATATTAAAGATGCATCAAAATTTGTTCCGAATGGGTTTTCCGGATCCACAATCGCATCGGGCTGAATAAAGTTCCCGATATTCTCCGCACCGACATATACTTCAAATTTACCCAGAATACGGGTTAATTGAGCGTGCAGAATAAAGAATTCCTTCGACTTGCTGTCGCGTTGAAAGGGCTCAGGGTTCGCGGAAGTCTTTGGAAGCCGGCTCTTGCCGTAGTAGTTGGCCGTAAAATCGGCAATCCATTTGTCATCGTCCCAGGAGTAACCGAGATTCATCAAAACCCTGTTTCTGGGAACAAGAGGCTTTTGCAAGCGCCCATTCAAATAATCAACCTGTACATCCTGAAACTTGTAAGCCACCTTCAGTCCCAGTTTTTGTGTCAATTCTGCCTGAATTTCGGTCTGAAAGCTGTGGGCATAAGACTCTCCATCTAAATTATAGAACAACAATCTTCGGGGATCTGTATCGCGATCTACCACAAGCTGATTTTCGAAATACGTGAAATAATAATCTGTTGTGAAGACGATTTCGCGGTTTAGAAACTCAAATTTATGCAATAGCGAGACTCCCGTATTCCAGCTCGACTCCGCATTTGGGGCGTTTAAAACACTTACCTGTCTGGAACTTGCCAGATAGCCCAGTTGATCGGCAAAAGCGTTTGGAGTTCTGAACCCCCGCCCTATTGTTCCCCTCAGGGTAGTAAGTGGTTTTAAGTTGTATTTGAGATGCACCCTCGGAGAAATTTGATTGCCGAACAAATTATGCGCATCCCACCGCAAAGCCCCAATAGCCGTAAAGCGCGGCCTTTCATAAGTGTATTCGGCAAAAACTCCCGGCACATTCTCTATCCTTCCAAAAGAAGAATCGGCAAAACTCTCGCGATACTCATCGTAAAGGTAGTGAAAGCCCAGCACAGCACTGTGGTCGCTGTACTCCGAAAATTTAGTATTAAAAAGCGAATTAAAACGGGCAGAGATCTGCTCTCCAGAATAAAGGGTATTCCCAAAATACGATTGAATTTCTGTCCTGTTTAGCGATGCCGTCAACCCCAGACTTCTATCATCTCTTTCTTTTGAGAGAAAACCCGTTTTGGCGAGCACTTCCAATTGATTTACATCGATTCCTATACCGTAGGCATTTGAAGAACCGAAATCTTCGCTAAAATTAAAATTCGTCTGCCCGCCTGTTCGCTCTTCTTCCAAATAGCGGAAAACGATCTGACTCCGCACGTAGTCGCCAAAATACTTCCAGCGATTCATCACGTTAAAGCCATCCCTTAAGGGCATATCCAAAAAACCGTCGTCGTTGTTATCGACTCGCATATTTTGTGTTGCGCCATTTAAAAACAAAGCAGTAGACCAACGCGCCGACAGCGGTTTGGCCCAGATTACATTTCCTTCATACCGTTGCTGTGAATTGGCGTATAGATCGACGTAAATCCGCTCTTCCACATCTGGCGGAATAAATTCCAAATTAATTTGACCGGTCAGGCTCTCGTATCCATTTTGAACCGACCCCACGCCTTTGGTGAGCTGAATGGTGTTTAGCCAGGAGCCCGGAATCTGATCAAACCCCAATACATTGCTCAGTCCGCGTGTGAAAGGAATTCCTTCAAATAAATTTTGAACATAAACTCCTTCCAGTCCGAGCATTTGAATTTTCCGCGTACCAGATACCGCATCGTTTAAGACAACATCTACAGATGCCGATGTTTCGAAACTCTCAGAGAGATTACAACACGCAGCCTTTCGCAAGATATTTCGGTTTATTTCCTCCGTATTTCGCCTGGCCATTGAAGACATATTAAAGGCTCCAACCCTTTCGGAAACTTCAACCTGATTGAGTTCTACAGAAGAGGAAAGTACAACATTGTGTTCGCCGGGCGACTCGATGAAAACTGTGTCTGATTGAAAGCCCACAAAACTAAAAATGAGATTCTCTGGTAAATCCACATCGATACTCATCACATAAGTGCCATCGGCCTCTGATGTGGTTCCCTTGTTTTTATTCTCCCAATAAATATTTACTCCGGGTATGGGAGCATTTTCTTCAACGTCTGTGACGACACCCGAAACGGTTTGGGAATAACCACTAACTGCCACAAAACAGCCCAGCAGCAATCCCGCTATTTTTTTATACATATGTTTAAAATTAATTGCGTGAAAAATTGATTTTCAGCAATTTATCATAAACTGTATTTACAGATAAGCTTTAAAATGGCCACGCCGCCGAGTGGGGGTGCCTTGGAATGGGTGTAAGGATACGGCGTTCTGATGCGCTCCAGAAGATCAAAAGGCGTTTTCATAAATGGAGCCGCTGCAATGTGGAACTCTGGTATCAGACTCTCCGTTTTGGTGGAAATCGAAAAGAATTTCTGCTCTACTTTTTTGGTTTCGCAGCAGGGTTCTTGCGAAAAGCACAACCCCGTTTCGGATACGGCGGTAGAAGCGCAGCAGGATTTTACTTCGCCCACACCGACTTTATCGAAACAAGAAAAGCAGGAAATTTTGGTGATTGAGACGAATCCCGATTGAGACAATACAGAAACTGACAGCAGAATGGCAACTGCAATTCTAAAAATCTGGAATATTTCTGCCCTGTGTTTCACCAAAGTGTTTGGTAATTCATTATACCTTTGCATTCGTTATACCTTTGCAAAGGTAAAGAAAAACAGAGACATGTATCCTACAACACTATACGCAGAGCTTACGCCAAATCCGAATACGATGAAATTCGTGGCTGACCGGATAATTTTTCGCTCTTCCAATCCCGTGGAGTACAAGACGGCAGCGGAGGCAAAGGGATCTTCTGAGTTAGCCTTAGAATTATTCAATTTTCCTTTTGTAAACGGCGTTTTTATTGCGGAGAACTTTATCACAATCACCAAAACAGATTCCCTGAGTTGGGATCTGATCACTTTTGAGCTTCGCGAGTTTATCAGACAAGCACTCCTGAAAAAGGAGTTTGTAGTTGAATCGATTCCCGATAAAAAAGCCGACCCTGCCGATGGGCAGGCAGCAGTAAAAAAGCGCAAACACGTTGAGCCCAGTGAATACGACGATGCGATAAAAGCCATTTTAAACGAGTATATAAAACCGGCTGTGGAAAGCGACGGTGGGGCGATAGACTTCGTTTCCTTTTTAGATGGCACGGTTACCGTTGAACTCAGAGGCTCGTGTTCCGGCTGTCCGTCATCAACAGTTACCCTTAAAAATGGTATTGAACAATTGCTTACTGCCGAATTGCCAGCGGTGAAAGAAGTTGTGGCAGAATCGGTTTAAAAATCAATTCCGTATCGCTCGCGGATAATGGAGAGGTGATGCATCACGTGGCCGGTAACGATAAACGCAATGGCACGGACGCTCACAATATTGCCGTTTGCCTTGCCCTTTTTGCGGAGTGTTTCTTCATCGAAATTTTCAAAAAGCGAATAGGTTGCTTTGCGCAAGGTGCGCCACTCGGAGCTAATACTGTTTAGGCTTCGGCTATTGGCATTTGAGTTTGCCACGTAGCTTTCATGGTCGTATCCTTTGAGCTCACTTTCTTCTCCGCGGGCAAACTGCAGCGCCCTGGCCGAAAACAACCGCTCCGTATCGATGCAGTGAACCAAAACTTCTTTTATGGTCCATTTTTCTAGTGCATAGCGGTGCAAAGCCGACTTCTCGTCGAGTACAGAAAAGAGGGAGTTAAGCTGCTCCTGATCTGAATGGAGTACATGGGCTAAACTGCCCGGAGAAATATATTTTACGTAATTCGCGTAATAAGTGGCGTATTCGCCGGGTGAAATTTCGAGTCTTGTTTGTGTTTCGTTCATGATAATCGGCTCAGAGAAATGACGAGCGGTAGCGTTGCAAATCCTCGTCTTAAAAAAGTCTAAAAATACATTCTATTACCCATAATCACTATATCTTTCACCGCTTTATTACATTATCATGAAAAACTACATCATACTCTTTACAGCGATTTTGATCAGTCATTTGGCTATTGGTCAAAATCCCGACAGCTCGGCATATCGCATCGACATCGATTTTAAAAATATTGAAAACGACAAGGTGAAAATTGATGTTTACCCACCGGCAAAATTGGGAGATACGCTGGTGTATAACATGCCGAAAATCGTACCGGGTACTTATTCAATCAGCAATTTCGGAAGGTTTGTGGATGGTTTTAAGGCATTTGGAAAAGACAGCTCCGAACTAAAGTTCAACAGGTTAGATACGAATCGATGGCAAATTGCAGATGGCCGAGATCTGCATTTTATCACCTACAACGTAAACGACACGTATGACGAGCCCGGTGGCGGCGGTATTTTTGAACCCGGCGGCACAAACATAGACTCCGCCAAAAACGTGGTATTTAACCCCTTCGGATTTGTGGGGTATTTCGATAATGGAAAAAATCGCAAGTTCAATTTAAATATTACCAAACCCGAGAATTTTTACGGCGAAACTTCCATGGAACGCGTAAATTCTACCGCCGATATGGACGTGTTTACTGCCCGGGATTACTTTCAACTACACGACAGTCCCATTTTATACGCAGAACCCGATACGGCGAGTATGAATGTAGTAGGAACCCGGATAGCAGTTGCGGTTTATGCGCCCAACAAATCAATTAGCGCCGAAGACATCCTGGAAACCATTGAAGATATATTTCCCGCCGCGGCATCTTATCTGGGTGGCTCTCTGCCCGTTTCGCAGTATTCGGTACTGGTTTACCTCACGGCAGGTGCCGGTGGCTCTGGCGGCTACGGTGCGCTTGAGCACAATACATCCACAGTTTTTGTACTTCCCGAAGCGCCCATTTCGGCTTTGAGTCAAACTTTTAAAGACGTAACCGCACACGAATTTTTTCACATCGTTACCCCGCTAAACATTCACTCTGAAGAAATTCACGACTACGATTTTATGAATCCGCAAATGAGCGCCCACTTGTGGATGTACGAAGGCTGCACCGAATACGC
>JAIVHP010000442.1 GCA_020201045.1 Flavobacteriales bacterium | reverse complement strand
CGCCATCAGACGGGTAATTATTCCGGAAGACCGAATGGAAGACGTGCAGATCGCCCTTGGTAAACGGTTGGCAAAAACAACAATCGGCGATCCAAGGTTAGAAACAACGCGTATGGGTGCCCTGGCCGGCATGGAACAGGTAGAAGAAGTGCGTGGAAAAGTGCAGGAACTGTTAAAAGTGTCTGAACTTGTTTACGGCAGCCTCGATAAGGTACAACTGGAAAATGGCAGTGCTGATAAAGGAGCGTTTATGTCTCCAATTTTGCTGCGAAACGACAGTCCATTCACCAACCTGGCCACTCACGAAGTGGAAGCTTTCGGGCCGGTAAGCACCCTGCTTCCTTACAAAAGTCTGGATGAAGCCATAGAAATTTCAAAGCTCGGCAAAGGTTCTCTGGTTTGCTCTCTTGCCACTTACGACGATGATGTAGCGCGAACATTTGTGCTGGGTGCAGCATCGCATCACGGTAGAATTTTGGTGTTAAACAGAGATTGTGCCGGCGAGAGTACCGGACACGGCTCGCCGATGCCGCTTTTGGTTCACGGGGGCCCGGGCAGAGCCGGTGGCGGAGAAGAAATGGGTGGAAAGCGCGGAGTTATGCACTACCTCCAACGCACATCTATTCAGGGCTCCCCCACTACCCTTTCGCGAATTACTAATGTTTACCAACGCGGAGGCGCTCAAAAAGAATCGGAAATTCACTTGTTTAGGAAACACTTTGAAGAACTAAATGTAGGCGATACCATAATTACCGCCAAGCACACGGTTACCGAACTTTATACTGTCAAAGGCGGCCGGACTATTCGTGGAAGCCAAGAAGGGCCCCGTATTGTTAAACTACGGAATAGACGAGTGTCGCTTTACAAAGCCCGTATACCCGGGGATGACGATTGGTGTAAAACTCACTGTGAAACAAAAAACAGATCAGGAAAAGCGCAGTGAAGACGATATAGCCAAAGGTATAGTTAGGTATTTGGTAGACGTGTACGATGAAACAGGTGAAACAGTAGCCATAGCCACAATTTTGACTATGGTGAAAAAACTGGATCAGAGCGACAATAACTAGTGTCTGTCTGTAGCGTTCAGCCATTTGAATGTATTGACAAACACTAACTATAACCAGATAACCGAATTCTTAAAATTTAATTTAATCAGGAAACGATTGCATTTATGAGTCAAACAGCCACAGTTCAAGGATATGTTCAAGTAGAAACGGAACATGGAATAGGAACCATCACCTTTTTCCACCCTGCCAGCAATTCCCTGCCGGGCAAAATTTTAGCAGAACTCGCACAGACCATCGAAAAAGCAGGAAGCGATGAAGCGATAAAGGTTATTGTTCTGAAATCGGCCGGAGATCGCGCCTTTTGCGCTGGTGCCAGTTTTGATGAGTTGATATCCATTGCCGATCTCGACGAAGGCAAACGCTTTTTCTCCGGTTTTGCTTCGGTAATAAATGCCATGCGAAAATGTCCCAAATTCATTATCGGGCGGGTGCAGGGAAAGACTGTTGGTGGCGGTGTTGGCTTAGCTTCGGCGGTTGATTTATGCTTCGCTACCAAACACGCTTCCATTAAGCTGAGCGAGCTCGCAATTGGGATAGGTCCTTTTGTTGTAGGCCCTGCAGTAGAACGAAAAGTGGGCACATCGGGTATGACTTCTCTGGCGATTGATGCTACAAGCTGGAAAACTGCTCAGTGGGCAAAGGAAAAGGGGCTCTTTGCCGATGTGTTCGAGACCGTCGAAAACCTGGATGCCGCAGTTGAAACGCTTGCATATAAGCTGAGCAACTCAAACCCCGAAGCGATGAAGGAGTTGAAGAAAACATTTTGGAAAGGAACGGAAGACTGGGACAAACTGCTCGCCGAAAGGGCGGCATTAAGCGGCGAGCTTGTGTTGAGCACCTTTACCCGCGAAGCAATCACAGCCTTTAAAAAAGAGCGAAGTGGTAAGTAGTTGATAATCTGAATACCGCTTACATAAACGCGTGGAATCATAACTTTTTCGGGAGATCTTTCGTAATGCAGGTGCACATTTCCCTTAAGCATGTCGCACTTTATATCGAAAATTTCTTCTAAAATCTTTCTCATTCTGATGGGGTCCATGGTGGCTCTATCCGTATATCTCACGAGTGTCTCCTATTTTGGAGCAATTAATAGCATCGAGAAATCGGAGATGAGCAAAATTACAGGCGTCATACAAACCTATGCGCTCAATTTTGAATCTTTGCTCATAGATTCAGAAACAGACGAGAACAAGGAATATCGAAAAATCAGATCTCGGGTAGACCAGTCACTCTACAACACCAACAGAATAAATAATCTTTCGTCGGGGGTTTCGCTGCTGCTCGTCAGGAAAAGAGATGGCCAGGCAGAGGTTATCGGGCAAGACGGAACAAGCCTTTCAAATAGTTTTAGTCCGCAAGTGAGCAGACTTTTGAACGAAAGCCCACTTTATCCTTACAAATTGGGACGCGAAGAATCTGAAAATGGCATGTCGCTGTTTTTTGCATATCCGGTGTCAATCCCTTCTTCCAATTCATACCGCGGCTACCTCTTTGTAGATGAAGATATTTCCAATCAAATAATGGTGTTCAAACACCGGTTCATTAAGCAGATTTCTCTTACCCTTTTCGTTTTGGCCGTGCTCGGTTTCTTTGGCCACCGGTGGCTAAGGCGCATCTTAAAGCACGAGACAAGAACTAAAAAGAAGCTCTCTAAATATGCGGAATTGGCTGAAAGCCGAAACGAGCAGCTCGAAACCCTTTCGTTTGTATTGAGCAGGAGCGAAAACATCATCCTTCTTACCGATAAGAATGGAAAAATAGAGTGGCTAAACGAGAGCTATCAAAAGAAAAACGCATATACTGAAGGAGAACTCGAAAACTTTGTGGGTAAAGAACTGCCCGAAGTAAGCCACTACAGCAAGATAAGCGACGTTTTAAAAACGGTGAATGAAACAAAGGAGAAGTTCTTTTACGAAACGAAGAGCTTTGATTCGGAGCAGAAAGAAATTTGGACCAGCACAACCGTTACGCCCATTATGGACAACAACGGCGA
>JAIVHP010000441.1 GCA_020201045.1 Flavobacteriales bacterium | reverse complement strand
CTTTAAAAGCCGCGTAAGTCTTGTCGGGGTCATTCATTTTATAAGCCGATTCGGCAAGAGCCAAAAGCGCCTTGGTACGGGTAAAACTTTTAGAGATTTCTGCCGAGAGCGAATCGGAAATAAGTGCTTCGCGATACGCTTCGGGATACATGCCCATTTCCAGGTAGCACTCCGAAATAAAGTTGTGCAGGAGGATGGTCAGGCTGATGTCTCCGACTTTTTCAGTGAGAACGAGTCCTTTTTGATAGTGCTCAATGGCTTCGGAATAGCGATCTAGGAGAAACAGTGCGCTACCAAAATTCTGCTGCATGTATCCTTCGGCTCGCGGGTGTTTTCCCGAGAGAATGGGCTCGGCGATTTCCAGGAATTGTAAGGCGCTATCGGCTTCGTGCACATCTATTAAGTCGCCGCTCAGGTCGACCAGGCTCACCCCGTACTTCATTTCTTCGCCGGTAGATTTAAAAATCTCGCTGGCACGCAGGGTGTAGCTGCGCGCTTTTGTTTTCTGATGCATTTCCGAATACAGCAGTGCCATATCGAGGTAAAGTCCGCCCAGGCCACTGCTATCCCTCAGCGATTCGTAAATGCTTTCAGCTTCCTGGAAGTGTCGCAGCGCTTCGGCATAATTGCTTTGGTTTAGGAAAGCGCTTCCCACAAAAACTTCGGCGCGGGCTTGTTTGCTGCGGTTGCCACATGCAATGGCAGATTCAAGAGCGCGCTCGGCATGCACTTGCAGGGAGTCTTGCACATTCATAAAGCGGGCGTATTTGCTCAGGGCAAACTGGCTTTCCATGATCGCACAGGGCATTTCCGAGCGTTTGTTGCGCCAGTGAGCTAAATCAAAGAGCTCTTTGGCCAGGTCGTCCCATCGGCCATTTCGCATTCGGATGGCTCCGAGTTCCAAAAAACGGGAGCCAGCCAGGGTGTCAGAAGGAAGTGCTTTGAGGTAAGAGATGCAATCTAAAAAGGGATCAGCACAGTCGCCTTCCCCGGTTTCCAGGCAGTTTTGGGCGTCGGTGTATAGCGTGTGATAGCTTTCCGACTCTTTTTCCTGAGCGAAAACATTACTTGCACCGCTAAACCAAAGAATCAAACTCCCTATCGCCAGGGAAGTAGAAGAAAATTTCACACGTATTCTTAATCTTCTAAGGGATTTTCCAGGATCAAAGCAATTTGAAAAATTCAACCACAGTTTGCCTGGTTCTTCGTAATGCGTCGCTTGATTTCTTCCCATCCTATTTCTGCATTGGAGAATAAAACATACCTGCCGTTGTATACCCGCCAGGTATACAAAACTAGACATATTTCAAAAACAAGTGGTTACACAGTTAGTTCGTTCCGGCGAATGGCTGTGGATGGCAGCGCTTACGGTGGGTAAAGAAAACCGCTTTCTATAATCGAGCAGCTCCGATTATTTCTACTTTTTTGCCGAACTGCTGCTTTTCGTGCGGCACGTTTTAATTCCAAAAGGAGCGTAGAGCGGGCAAAAACTAATGGTGCTGGTGAGCACAAAAACCGCTGCCAAAATCAGTAGTACGATGCCTACCGTTCCAGATACTACACCGGTAAAATACAACGTGGCAATTGCGGCTGCGGCAATAATCCGAATGGCTTTATCGGCCGTTCCCATATTCTTTTTCATAATTCGTGGTTTTGTTTTATCAAATGTACATTTCAGCTTACTCGTTTAGAGTGACCCTGGTCACATGTAAGCTATGGGTTGTCATTAGGGTATAGTGGCGATGGCCAGCTTGTGCAATTTGTAATACGGAGCTACGAAGGAGCGCTCAACATCCTAAGCCAGATGTCAATCTTATTCCGCCTTTACGGGGTTTTGTGACTGTTTATCGTTTCACCACAATCTCCGTCGCAGTAGCCGTTCTCACAAAATAGATTCCGGCGTTTAGAGAGCTTAAGTCAATCTCCTTTTCACCATTCGACTTGTCGCGCATGGTGGTTTTTGAAGTCACATCTTTTCCCTGCGAGTTGAGTATGGAAACCCGCTCAAGTGCTGAAGGTGGTGCATTTATGATTACCCGATTTGGAGTGGGATTGGGATAGATTAAAATATCGGGTTCGTTTGGGTGTGCTAATTCATCGGAAGATAATAAGCCGTTGCAAAGTGCATCACTGGGTGAGTCATATTGAATGTCCCAGCCCCTTGCGTAAACGAGTGAATCTCTTGCAATAGCTGCAAATGTGCCGTATTCCATCCCACCGGCGCCCAGCGTTCGGTCGGTAACATTGGGGTTGTTTACATACCAACCCACGAGCGTTGCAGAGTAATTGTTGC
>JAIVHP010000296.1 GCA_020201045.1 Flavobacteriales bacterium | reverse complement strand
ATGTTTTGAGCATGTGGCTTGTGTTCCCAGGTTAGTGTTGCTTCGCGGTCTTTAGCCGTTATTTCGGGAGTGGGTCCGGGGTATTTTTCGGGAAGGTTGTCGGTTTGAACCAATACTTCGCCGGTGTAGTCTTCGCTGGTATTTGCGGCAACTCGTAGCCGGAATTTTCCGCTCAGCGAAGCGGGAAGTGAAATCTGTAATCCGCTCATTTCCGAAAGCTGCGGGTGATAGCACGACATGAGAAAGTAAAAGAGAAACTGCTTCGAAAAGTCGGTGTTTGTTTCGTGAAGATCCTTAAACCGTTCGCTTTTGGGGACGTAATCGTTTTCGTAAACCGCTTCGCGCATGGCACTCGCGAAATCAGCTTCTTCCCCAAAGGCTTCAAATTCTCCGGCAGATGAGGGAAGAACCGGCTCGTCAAAAAGCGGTGTAAAAGTGCTCCACGTTCCATTTTCTAAAGTCGAAACGCTATAAGTAAGCCCCTTTCGCGTTGCGAAAAACCACGCTTCTTTAGAGCGGGGTACGGTTTTGATCAGGACTTCACCGTCTTTTTTGCCCACCATCAGGGTAAAAGCATTTTCCTCGGCACCCTCGGCAAATTGTGCCCGGAGGCTTTCCGTGCATGAGAAGATGAATGCGATTATAATGACCAACGGTATAAATCTCTTTTGTTTCACAACGATCATAATTCTTAGTCTACCACCGCGTTAATAATTTTGGGTACACCCATAGGCTGATTCAGTTCGTCGGTGTGGTTGCTGGTTTGAAATTTTATCAGGTAAGTTCCATCGGGCATGTGGGTATGGGTGTCGCCCACGTCGTCAAACAGAAATGGGTGCTGTAAGAGTGTTTGTCTCGCGCTGTAGGCATTCCAGTCGGCATTAAACACCAGTTCCAGGTCGGCAGATGGAGACGAGCTGCCGGGAAGGGTGTTATTGATGCCCGCAGCGCCGCCCGATCCCGATGTTATTCCCGATCCTGCAAGCGAGTAACCGCCGCTTCCCGAGCCATAACCCGAGCCACCAGATGCGAGCAGGCCGCCCCCCCAGCCGCTGCCGGAAGATCCGCTTGAACCGCTGCTGCCGCTGTCTCCCGAATCAGACCCCGAGTTGCCGGAGAGAAAATCTATCACGCTTTCCGGATCCATTTCTGGTGGGGCAGACAGGCCAACTTCCCAATCGGCAAGGAGTTCGTCTATGTGTTTTATTCCGGTGTAATTAGATGCATCGGCTTTGAAATCTACTTCGCCTATAAAGGGTACATTCGAAAGAATACCATTTGCCAAATCGGATGCATTCTGAGCGGCTCCGCCCCCAGGCATCGAACCCATTGATCCGCCGCTTTGATTGCCATATTGGTATAGCTCATAGCACAAGTTCGAAAACCAGGTTGCCGGCGCACCGGTCATCTCGTTATCGCAATTAGGGCCGTAGGGTGTAAAGTATTTGTTTGTTAATCCCGCCTGGGCCTGATAGTCGTGTCCGAGTACATCGTATTTATCAAAGCCCTCGCCGCAATTAAGCGAGATGTTCACCTTGCGGAAGGTGGAAAAGCCCGGGTATATATAAAAGGTGTTGGCCTGCACATCTATCTCCGAAACGGTCGTGTTGTCGAGCTTTTCTTGCGGACTGGCGTACATACTCGTTCTGAAAAACAGGGAAAAGAGTTCTTTGGTTTGGATGATTTCCTGATCGTCTCCAGATTCGCCACTATCGCCGGTTATTCCCGAAAGAATATTTTGCATACCCGCGTAATTATTTGTGAAAGAGTTGCCGAAATTTCCGGCAATCGCACCGCCTTCAAGCGATGGCATATCGGTCTTCAAATATGTCGTCGTTGGGTAGCTGGCAGTTGGCATTGTCTTCGTCTTCCAGCTCGGCCGGGGTGGTTTCGCGCTCGGCAATCACGCGCATTTCGTAAATGGTAGAAGGGGCCAGGTTTGCAATATCGTACCTGATTTTTAGCAGGTTCTCGCGGGTTACTTCCACCCTTTGCACGTTGCCCCCATTTACCGGTTCAAATTCGGTGAAAATCTCAAAACCACATTCTTCAAAATCCTGAAATTTCGCTTCGTGGTCTACGTTGAATTTTACATGCCCGCGATCTAAATGGTTGTAGGGGTAGTAGCGTTGTCGGTCGTAGGGCAATGTGTAGTCAACAAAAAGATGGTCAATCTCTGTAAGGTTCGTAGTGGTGGTAAAAATATGTTCTTTTCTCTGGCTAATCGGCTCCCCCTGATTTGGCCCTTCCAGGTAAAGTGCGTCTTCCCAAACACCATCCTTCTTTTCTTTAATCACTGCCAGCGCCCCGATTTTGTACCGCGTACTTCCATTTATCAGCGCCGGATCTCCAGCGGAATTAACGGGCGAGAGTGTGTACACATAATTGTCTTCGTCGTATTCACTTTGGTAATCAAATGAGCCACTCCAATCTCCATTTTCAGTTTCTTTCATCCAATAGGCGTTGGTAGAAAACTTAAATTCCTTCTGAATCAGCCCGCCCATACCATCTCCATAGGCGTAGTTCTTTTTCTTTTCAGATTTTACCAAAAACTCGACACTGGGCTGAACGCCAGTGGAAATATAGTTGGCGTGATTGGAAGGGGTAATCTGCCCGATCATATCGATATCTTCAAGCTCCGTTTCGGGCCGATCAAAATCCCCACTTTCAACCAACTCTTCTATATCTATTGGAGTCATATTGCACATCGAACCTAAGCTAAACGATTGTTCAACAGATTCTGAAATAATCCCACCGAGAATTTCGAGTTCGGCTTTTACCATTCCATTTACACCGGTAGGATTGGGGAAAGCTCCCTCTAAAATAATCCCGGCAGTGATACTCGCAGCCTTGAACCCCGCGAGTTTAAATAAAATTTTACCGTAGAGGTATCCCTGGCCCATGGCGTACCACTTATGTACCCCAAAATTCTCGTTCCCATTGCACAAGGCTGCGTACCAGTGCATAAGCGATATATCTACCCCTGCGAGAGCGGTAATCTCAAGCCCTGTTCCCAGCGCCATAAGGTCTATATTTAACCCCAGATGCACGCCCGCGAGAAATCCTATTCCCAGGTTATTCGCCATATTATTTGCCAGGGTGCTGTTAAAGTTGAAAAATTTCTGCACTTCGGCGGGTAAAACCGGCGGGGGTAAATTTTGTCCGGTCATAAAATAGGCACCTGCATTTATTCCCGCCAGGCCTAAATCAATGGTGGTGGTAAGTTGGTCGGTGGGAATACCCGCTTTGAAATACCACAAACTGGGAGATCGGTAAAAAACGATATCTCCAGAGATGCTTAGCAGGGGATTTGATTTCGGGATATCTCCCGTAACACCCATTTCTGCACTGAGGGTTTCCGCGGGAAAATCGTATTCTATTACAACCGTTACCGCAACCATGGCTTCTTCTTTATTGGGCTCGTCCATTTTCTGCATCACGTATCCGGCACCGGTAAAGTTGATTAGGTTTAACCCCCACGTATTGAGGTTTATTTGGGCGGTGAGCGTTACGTCTGCATTAAAGGTTCGGGTAGATGGGGTAAGCGCAAGCACCACAGAAGCCTGGATTCCAGCCATTCCCTGCGATGGCACAAAGGCTTCGCGCGGGTTTACCGTGGTGCCTCCAATAGCCTGCGGATTAGGCATATCCTGATTTATGGCCATATTGAAGTAGAGCCCACCGCCAAACCCGTAAATATCTACCGGTGTGGCCAGCGGTGCCGGAGTATTCGGGAGGGAAACCATGGCAAAGGCATACCAATAATTAAAGGATTCGTTGCCCTCGGGTTTGTTTCCAAAGAGCACGTTGCCATCTATGCGAATAGACTCGAGAAAAGCCACTTCTACCGACCCGTCGAACCCGCTTCCGAAAATGGAGTTGTCTTTAAAATAATTGATTGTTCCCGTAATATTGCACGCACCTGTTTCGGCTTCGAGGTAAATACCGGTTATCGATGTTCCGTCGCGAATAAAAGCCACGCTGTCGGCGTAGTTTTCAATCTTGGTTTTCATAAAGAGTTCGGTACCGCCTGATATACTTCCCAAACCACCGGCAAGGTCAACGCCCACGCCTAAAAGCAGCCCGGCTTCTTCGGCGCTTCCTTCATCCCATTCAATGTGGTCTATGATGGCGCCAAACCCTGCAAGAGCCAGCGATTGAGCTGTAACCCCTGTTCCGATATGCCCGATTTCCACGTATTTTGGCGCTTTCTTATTCCGGATAATCAGGTCGTCGAAGGTGATGTCGGTGAGGTTGTTCTTGTCGATATCGCCGATAACCGGTGCAAAGCTCAGGGTGCCGTTCAATGTGGCTTCAACGGCCAGCAGGTCTTCGGCTACATTTACGGTGATATTGGAGTTCTCGGCGAGTGTAGCTTCGGCAAACCAAACAGGTACCGTGTAGTCGCCTGTGGTGTTCAGGTCAAAAGTGTGCAGGGTTCCCAGCGGCAGGTATTGCACATTGGCCTCGTAGTCAAAAGGCTCTTCGATGATGGGGATTTTTAAACTTCCCTGAAAATTGGCGTTGTGCAATTCATTGGCAGTGATCTCTATGGAAATGGTATTCAAGCTGAACTTCCAGGAACCCAAAGTGCCTTCTTCCTGCGTAAGCACGTTCTCCGCTTCAATTTTTCCCGTAAGCCCATCAGAGTCAATCAGGAGATCGTATCCGGCCAAACTCACCCGTTTGTCTTCACTTTCATACGACTCGATAAACTCGGGCAATAACATTTGGATCTCTTCTACATACACTCCTTGCCAGTCGGCAGAGGTAACGCCATTGAAATTCTCCGGAAACACCATAGTGGGGTGGTTGTCGGAAATGCTGTGGTCCATGTAGGCATTGGTAAGCTTCAGCGTATAATCGTCCAGCTCCTGGTATTGAAAAAAGCGATCGTCGTTTCCGGCTGTTGGGTCGTCTTGTGGAACATTTAGAAAGTCGATGTAAGCGATCCAATCCGCCCAGTCGGTGTAGCTGGCCGTAAATGCCGCAGCGACCGTGTCGGCAATCTGATTACCTTCATCGTCTACGGCTTTAATAACGGATGGGTCGAATCGCGCCCAGCCACTGGCTTCTATGCCCACGAAGCCGGAGCAGTCGAATTTGACCTGTGTGCCTTGCGATGCTGTTTGGTGGGCGGCAAAAGTCAGGGAAGTTTTATTGTCGAATGTAAAGCGGATGTCCTTCACGAGGTCGAGCGAAGCTTCATCGGCGCCCACCGCGGGGCCGGCTGGGGTAATGCAAAGGTCGCGGCCGATAAAACTCAGGTAACGCTCGCCGTGTACATCGTCGTTTATTTTTTGAAAGTAAGCGAGGTTGTATGCCGCCCGACCGGGATTAAACTCCATGCCGACCACCTGCAATTTGTGATTGTCGGAGCCGATTAAAACGGGAAGGGTCGTTCCAACCTGTTGGTACGCCGCTTCTAAATTCTCCAGGTAAAAATTAGGGTCCGTGCCGGCATCCCAGGCTTCACTCAGGTTGTTGAAATTAATATTTTGATTTTGTCCAAAGGCATTCACGTCAGACCAGGTTTGGTCTACCCAACTTTCTGCTCTAATGTCGGCTGTGGCTTTCCCGCTTATCACGCGGTTATTGGCATTTACCTGTAGGTTGTTAAAGCTCACCTTTATGCCCACGGGCATATAATCGGTGGGTTGAATAACGCCCGTTCCGGTATAGGTGCCGCTTCCCGATGCTGTGGAAATATAAAGATCAAAATGCCCAATTTGAACGGTGCTACCGGGAGATATAGTCCCTGTTTCGCCACCCACAGGAACAAAAACATTGCAATCGCCACCACAGTCTAAATCTTGTTGTGGCAAGTTACCCGTTCCATCTGTTTGGCCCAGTATAATGGTTTCGCTTTCATCGTCATCGGCTTCACCATAAGTGAAAATAACGATATCGCTGTACCCTTGGTTGTTGATGTTTAAAAGTCCGTCTTCGCGGTATGCCCGCACTCTTACGGCGTATTGATTGCCCAGCTCAAGTGCCGGATGCTCCAGCCCGTACAAAAAGGAATTTGTAAAAATTCCCTCTTCGAAGAAGAAGAGAAAGTCGGGTGTGGAGAAGGCATCGTAGGGATTTATGGGGCCATCGGAAACGTCTACCATTTCTAACCGATACCGCAAATCGGGTAGGGCTATGCTCACAGGTATCCAGCTAATATTTAGCAACTGAGGCTCAATGGGGTTTACAATTTCCTGATTCACCGGGTTTGTGATAATTGGCGGGTCAATGGTTACTACGGTAAAAGGGGCAGCACATCCCGATGGTGCCGGTGCGCTGAGCGGTGCGTTTGTAAAATAATCAAATGCGCGAATACAAACCGTGTATAGCCCGTCGGGCAGGCTTTGATCGTTGATGATTTCCTGAGCTGTGATACCCGAAAATTCGAAGTCGTTTTGCGTGTAGCTGTTGTAAAAACTGCTGAGCTCGGTGCCTGTTAAGATCAGCGTTTCACCGGGGTTTACCTGAAGCGACTGTGCGGGAAGAGCGTCTTCTTTGGTATTGATGCTCACCCCACCGCTTCCATCTACCGTCATTCCCAATTTTACTTCGTAGGCATTTTGGAAGTCGGTGTTTTGAATGGTGATAATGGCTTCTTCTCCCAGGTTAATGAGTTCATCGGCGTAATTGGGATATGGGGGAGTGAGAACCACATTCACATTCAGCGGCTGCTGGGCGTATATGTTGGTCGTAGAGCAGAATATAATGAACAGCCCAAGAAGAATGCGATAGTTGTGGAAACCAGGTGATTTCATTCTCTAAAGGTGTTGGTTTTAAGGCTGATTTTCAACTAGGTAAACGGTTGTATTTATCATTTGGCTGGCGCGGGTGAGTAAATGGATTGAAGAAATGATTAAACGGTTGATTATAGATTCTAATAACACTGATAATCAAGTGTTAGTAGGATTTTAAAAGATATATTTGATAGGACTAACTCTATAACCATGAAAGCACATGTACTCGCAATTCTCGCCGGCATCTTTTGCCAGAACATTTCTAACGCCCAAACCATCTCCAACATCTCCCCGCAGGTGGGAGATGAAGCAATCGTAGCCATTGATTTTCCAGTCGAAGAGCCCGGCCCTGCGGGAATGGATGTAACCTGGGATTTCAGTGGATTGGAATTCGGCCAGATTTACCCCTACTCGGTCATTGATGCAGCAGATGCACCGGAGAATGAAACTTTTCCCGGAGCGACGATGGCGTTTGAAGTAGAACTCTTCCAGGATTTTGTGCTTTATTCCTTTTTCGATTTCTCCGATGGAGATTGGACAAATATGGGATCCATAAGCGTAGACGGTGGCGAAGTTTTCGGTACCATTTTTTCCGATCCGCAGGTGTGGTTAACCACTCCCGTCGACATGGAATCTACCGGTAGCGACACTTATGAAGGTATTACGCAAACCGGAGCTTCAGATAATACGATTTCCGGATCCATGGAATGGTCTGTGGACGGTTCGGGAACCCTGATTCTTCCAAATGCTACTTATACAGATGTTTTGCGTGTTCGAAGTGAAGGGACGGAAACCATAACCATTACCGTATCTGGATTCGAATTCGAATTTGAATCTAACGTTGTAAATCACTATTGGATAAAAGACGGCGTTCGTTTTCCATTAATGCAAACAAACGAGAGTGAAGACATGCTCACCAGTGAAGTTGATTTCTCTGCATCTGCACTCGTTTCGTACACTTCGGGAACCGTGGGAGTGGAAGATGAGTTCTCCGCCGCATTCATTCGCCTTTTTCCTAATCCCGCAACCGATCGGGTGTTTGTTAAACTCGAAAGCGATGCTCCAGCCGCAGAGCGTATCGAGGTATACGATTCACTGGGAAGATTGGTGGCCAGTGAGCAACGCGTTCTCAGGGCAGGCGAGCAAACAGAACTCTACACCGGAAACCTCACGGCCGGCCTATACATTGCTAAATTAATCGGTAAGTCGGGTGCGGTCGCCACAAAGCTGGTGATTGAGTAGCGCTGATGTTTTTATGGGCAGCGTGTCAAAGCGGGAAGGATGTACAGGAAAGTTCTCATCGTATTCACAATACTCATTTTTGGCGCAGGTCATGCCACTGCCCAAAATCTGGATAATCCGGGAAAACCGGTAACCATTTCGGGAAGCCTGGGAGGAAATCTCAGCTTTTACGATATGAACGGAATTCCCGCCCGTCGGAACCCTTATGGATACAGCCTTTTCGGAAATGTAAACCTTCGAATATACGGGGTATCCCTTCCTTTCTCCGTGGCGATAAACCAACAGGGAAGTCGGTTTTCTCAGCCTTTTAGACAGATCGGCGTAAGCCCCCAATACAAGTGGGCAAAGCTTCATCTGGGGCATAGGATTATGCGGTTTTCGGAGTTCACCCTAAACAACGTTACTTTTCTGGGAGCGGGTACCGAACTCACTCCCGGAAAATTTCGATTTTCGGCTATGATTGGCCGGTTTCGCGAAGCGCGCGAATCTGCTGGCGATTTGTTTCGGATTCCACAGTACGAGCGAAATGGTTATGCCATTAGTGCCGGGTACGGAAAGGAAACATATGTCGATGTGGTTTTCTTTAAAGCCGCCGATAAGCGAAATTCTATATCCAATCCCGACGAGATAGAAGGCCTGGCAACCCCGGAAGCGAATACAGCCATCGGCTTGAAAGGGGGCGTGGAAGTGGTGAAGCATAGGCTCCGCTTTGAGTACGATGTGGGCGCAAGTGCTTTTACGCGTAACCTGAATGCCACAGCGCTCGATTTGACTTCGGGCACGCTGAGTGATTTTCGCAACCTCGCCGATATCAATCAATCGTCAAACGTGGCTGGTGCGGCGAATACAGCCCTGCGCTACCGAAATGGGGCCTACAATGCGGGGTTGGAGTATCGGTATATTCAGCCCGGATATCAATCGCTGGGGGTAAACTACCTGCTATCAGACCTGGAAATGATTACCGTGAGCGGGGGAGGACAGTTTTTTGAAAACAAAGTGGGCGTTCAGGCTTCTTACGGAAAGCAAAACAACAACCTTTCAGAGCGCAATTTTGCCACTACCGGCAGGGATATCGGCTCGCTAAATGTAACGGTTCGGGCAACCGAAAAACTCAATATTAATGCGGGGTATAGTAATTTTAGTATCTATCAAACCCTTATTCTCGATACCCTTTTCGCAGACAGCGTAGTGATTGACCAGACCAACCATCAGTTGAATCTTTCTGCAACTTATTTGATTATGGGCGATGGAAAGGTGCACTCCATAGGGATCAACACCAATTTTCAGGATCTCTCAGACCGGCGCGAAACGGCTGAAGTGAGCTCGGCCACGCAAATGATAAATGTAAACCTGAGCTACGGGCTTCGGTTTAATTCCAGCGGGATAGGTTTGAGAGGTTCGGCCAGTTACCAGGATTTTGCATCCCAATTGATAGGGCAACAGCGGTACGCCTTTTCCCTCGGGGGGAGCGGTGCTTTCTTCGATAAAAAACTCACCCTTCGGCTTAGCCAAACATATAACCTTAGCGTGCTTGAGATGCGCGATAACGACCATATTCACTCCACGCGAATTACGGCGGGCTACAAAGTGGCCGCCAGGCACACCGTCAGCCTCAGTGCTGCTTCTACTTCCCGACAGGGAAACAACGATTTTACCGAATCAAGGGTGAGTGTGGGCTATCGGATGCAGTTTTAGTGTTCCGTTTCATCTTCTGGGTTGTTAAAATCGATTTCGCGGGTAGCCGCGAAAAGAATCAACTAAAACATTTATTGGTAAACAATGTTAACTGTTTCTGATGCCTACTAAAATGCAGTAATTTTGCCCGTTCTATGATATCCAAAGCCCAGCCGCCATTCGTGCGGTCATTGCATTTAATAACCAAAGACTATTTTGGCGTGCTCGCTGAGAAGTTAAATCACCTGGACCTGGAGCGGTACTTCTATCCGCTTATTGTGATCGCGAAGGAAGGTGAAGGAATAACCCAAAAAAAGCTTTCAGATTTACTGGAGCTCGATAAGGTTACCACTAGTAGAATCGTAGATTACCTGGCCTGTAAAGGCTATTTGGGGCGGGAACAAAACCCAGACGACAGAAGGATTATTCGCCTTAAACCCACAGATAAGGCCATTTCTGACGCATCGGAAATTGAGGCGGCCATGAGGAAAATAGAATCGGAATTGTTTGCAACAGTCAGCGATAAAGAAAGGAAATGCTTTGAGAAAGTAGTTCGCACGCTGGGATGTGCTATAAGTGAGATGCCGAAGGAGTCGGTGAAATTCGATTACAAGAAACTGAGTAACAAATGAAACAACATTTTATTTTGCTACCGGCGATGTAATTGCCGACGAAGAAGTGGATTTGACGAGTGAAGTTGCCGGCAGAATCACATCCATCGGTTTTAAAGAAGGCAGCAGGGTGTCGAAAGGGGCGCTCCTGGTAAAACTCAATGACAACGATTTACAGGCATCCCTCAGAAAAGCGAAACACGAAAAAGATCTGATTGAAGATCAGGTTGATCGTCAGCGGCAACTACTGGAAATAAAAGGGGTTAGCCAGCAGGAATTTGATGTGGTGGAAAATTCTTTGCTCGTAAAAGAATCTGAAATAGCGCTCCTTCAGGCCCAATTAGACAAAACTGAAATCCGGGCTCCCTTTTCGGGAATCATCGGGTTGAGGTATGTGAGTTTGGGCGCAAATATTACTCCTTCTACCCTGATTGCATCTCTTCAGAGCCTGAAGCCGGTGAAAATTGATTTTTCCATTCCCGAAGAATACGCCCCGGAAATAAAGCCTGGGCAGAAGGTTTCCCTGCAGGTGGTATCGGTGGGCGAAGAGCTCGAAGCGGAAATTTACGCCATCGAACCCCGAATAGATATGGCCAGCCGCACTTTGCAAATCCGCGCTGTTTATGCCAACGATGACCGATTATTGCGCCCGGGAGCTTTCGCCAACGTAAAACTGCGGTTGAGCAATTCCGAAGAGGTAATTGAGATTCCCGCCAATGCGCTTTTGCCCGCTTTGAAAGGAGCCAATGTGTTCGTATTAAAAAATGGCAAAGTGGAAGAACAGAGTATCGGAGTAGGGCAGCGGTTTGAAAATACCGTGCAGGTTGTTCGGGGTATTTCGCCCGGCGATACGGTACTTACTTCGGGAATGATGAAACTCAAACCCGGAATGAAACCCGATATTAAGATGGTTTCTTTTGAAGTGGATGAGAACAAAAAGCCAAAATCCGTTTCATGACCCTTCCCGAATTAAGTATTAAGCGGCCGGTATTGGCCACGGTGTTTTCCATCGTTCTCGTTCTCTTCGGCGTTATCGGTTTTGTGTCTACCGGCGTGCGCGATTACCCCAGTGTAGATCCGCCTATCATTACGGTAACCACAAATTACGTGGGTGCCAATAGCGATGTAATGATCTCGCAAATTACCGAGCCACTGGAAGAGTCGATAAACGGAATTGATGGGATTAAGAATATCACATCTACCAGTAGCGACGGCAGGAGTTCTATTCGCGTTGAGTTTGGACTGGATGTAGATTTGGAAGCTGCAGCAAACGACGTGCGCGACCGCGTTTCTCGAGCTCAGCGAAATTTGCCGCCCAATGCCGACCCACCCACGGTTGTGAAATCAGACGCCGACGCCACCACTATTTTATCGCTTACCGTTCAAAGTCCAGAGCGTTCCCTGCTGGAGCTTTCCGAAATTGGAAACAACATTTTCAAGGAGCGCCTTCAAACCATTGAAGGAATTAGCGAAATTAGAATTTGGGGGGAAAAGAAATACGCCATGCGTCTCAGCATGGATCCGTCTAAAATGGCATCGCTGGGCATTTCTCCCATGGATATCCGCGCAGCGCTCGAACGGCAAAATGTGGAATTGCCCACGGGAAGAGTAGATGGAGAAACCATAGAACTGTCGATTAGGACCATGGGCAGGCTCCAAACCGAAGCGGAATTTAACGACATGATTATCCGCGAAAGCGGTGGTGAAATCATACGGTTTAAGGATGTGGGGCGTGCTATCCTCGGTGCTGAGCAGGAACGCACCTTGCTCCGCGGAAACGGTGCCATTCCCATGATCGGGATTGCGGTAACGCCACAGCCGGGATCTAATTACGTGGCTGTAGCCGATGAGTTTTACAAACGGGTAGATCAGCTTCGCAACGAAATTCCCGACGATTTAGAGTTGGGGTACGCACTCGATACCACCATAAGTATCCGAAAAGCCATTACCGAAGTTCAGGAAACGATTTTGATCGCTTTCTTACTCGTAGTGCTCGTTATTTTCGTATTTCTCCGAAGCGGAAGGTCATTGCTTATTCCGGTTATCGCCATTCCCATTTCGCTGGTCAGTGCCTTTTTCATCATGTACCTGGCCGATTTTTCTGTAAATATCCTTACCCTGCTGGGGATAGCACTTTCTACGGGGCTGGTTGTAGACGATGCCATTGTGGTACTCGAAAACATCTATCAAAAAGTAGAAGAGGGCATCCCGCCCCGAAAGGCCGCCTTTTTGGGATCGAAGGAGATTTTCTTCGCCGTAATCTCCACAACCATCACCCTGGTTGCGGTATTCTTGCCTATCGTTTTTCTGGAAGGTATTACCGGAAGGCTCTTTCGCGAGTTTGGGGTAGTGGTTGCAGGCTCGGTGGTTATCTCATCTTTCGTATCGCTTACGCTGACACCGATGATGAGCTCGCGGCTGCTGAAAAAGGGATCAAACGACAATGCTTTTTACCGCTCTACCGAACGGTTTTTCAATACCATGGGGCTGAAATACAAAAATGGCCTCCGAAAATTTATGACCTTCCGATGGGTGGCAATTGCAATTATGGTGGTCTCTATCGCAATTATATTTTTGGCGGGATCGCAGCTTCAGTCAGAGCTCGCACCGATTGAAGATAAAAGCCGGTTTAACATTAATGCCACCGCCCCCGAGGGAACGTCGTTTAATGCGATGAACGATTATATCCGCGGGCTCATTGGTGTCGCCGAAGAACTTCCCGAAACCGAATCGGTGCTGGCTGTTACAGCGCCCGGCTTTCGCGCCGGTAGTTCTTCAAACAGCGGATTTGTGCGGGTAACCCTGAAGCAGCCCGAGACTCGGGCCCGCTCGCAAATGCAAATTGTAGACTCGCTCAGCGAAGTGTTCAAAGCCGAAACGGGTGCTCAAATTTACATCAGCCAGGAACCTACCATCGGCGACCGGCGCGGCGGACTTCCCGTGCAGTTTGTGGTGCAGGCGGTAAACTTCGAAAAATTGAAGGAAGCCGTTCCCAAATTCAATGAACTGGCGCAGCAAAGTCCCGCATTTTCTGTGGTAGACATCAATCTAAAATTCAATAAACCCGAGCTGAGTGTAGATATCAATCGCTCCAGAGCACAGGCTCTTGGCGTATCTGTACTCGATGTGGCCGAGATTCTACAGCTCTATTTTTCCGATCAACGGATGGGGTTTTTTATAAAAGACGGACGCCAATACCAGGTTATCGGTCAGGCGAGCGATGGAAATGCCAACGAGCCCGGAGATATCAGAGCGCTCTACGTTCCCAATAATCAGGGGGAGCTCATTCAGCTCGATAACATCGTAACCATATCAGAGCGCACCAGTCCACCTCAGTTGTTTCGGTTTAACCGCTACGTTTCTGCTACGTTTTCTGCCAATACTTCCAAGGGCGTTTCCCTGGGCGAGGGGCTGGAAGTCATGCAGGGAATTGCCGATGAAGTGCTCGACGAAACATACAGCACCGATCTTTCCGGCGCATCGAAAGACTTTACCGAAAGCTCAAATACCTTGTTGTTTGCCTTTTTGCTCGCTCTGGTCTTGGTTTATCTGACCCTTTCCGGGCAGTTTGAAAGTTTCTTAGACCCGTTGATTATCATGTTTACCGTACCACTCGCCCTTGCGGGTGCCGTGCTGGCGCTTTGGCTTACCGGAAGCACTTTGAATATTTTCAGTCAAATCGGGATTATTGTCCTGATTGGTATTGTAACGAAAAACGGAATTTTGATTGTAGAGTTTGCCAATCAGCGAAAAGAAGCCGGACTGGGCACCTTAAAAGCTGTTTTGGAAGCGGCGGCATCGCGGTTTCGGCCGATTCTTATGACGAGTCTGGCAACGATGCTCGGGGCGCTCCCCATCGCTCTCGCCCTTGGAGCTTCATCGGCGAGTAGGGTTTCCATGGGTATCGTAATTATCGGTGGACTTTTATTCTCGCTCGTTCTCACTCTTTTTGTAATACCCGCTCTGTACACGTACATGTCGCGCGATAAAACGATTTACGATGATGGAGATGTCTAAAAAATGGATTTTAATTATTCCGGTTTTGCTCTATGCGGCTGGGCCTTTGCTTTCGCAGGAGAGACTCACTGTAGACGATGCAATCGCCATTGCCCTGGAGAATAATTTCGATGTGCGCATAGCGAATAAGCAAGCCGAACTCAGCGCCACCAATAACACGTTGGGAATGGCCGGTTACCTGCCTACCCTCGCCGTAGATGCGCAGCGAAACTTCGAAATAAATGAAACCCGGCAGGAGTTTTTTACCGGCGAGGTTCGGGAAGGGTCTAATGTGAAGAACAACTTTCTCAATGGCTCGGCAGTTCTCGACTGGACGCTGTTTTCGGGATTTGCGGTCCAAACCACCCGCGATCAATTGCAGGCTTTTGAAGAAATTGGCGATGTTGCCGCCCTCGTGCAAATGGAAAATACCGCCGCTGCGGTGATCACTGCCTATTTCGACGTGTACCAAAAACAAAAACAACTCGAAGCAATTGAAAATTCCATCGAAATCTCTTCGGAGCGTAAGTTCCTGGCCGATCAGCGGGTTTCTATCGGAACCGGTTCGGGTCTTACGTTTTATCAGGCATCGGTAGACTTGAATACCGACAGTGCAAATTTGGTGCGCCAGGAGTTTTTGGTGACGGAGAGCAAGGCCATTCTCAATCAACTTCTCGCCAGAGCGCCCGATACCGAATTTGACGTGGTGGAAAATTTTGAATTCAGGGATAATCTTGTGTTTGGCGAACTGCTGGATAAGGTGAAAGCCCAAAATCGAGATCTCGTTTTGGCGCGGAGAGACCTCGATGTAGCCGAATTGGATTTGAAACTCTCCAAGGCGCAGATGTACCCCGAAATTGGATTGGTTTCGAGCTATAATTACGCCCGATCCGAATCGGAAATCGGTTTTTTGCAGAGTAATTTAACGAGCGGATTGACCTACGGTCTCACGG
>JAIVHP010000440.1 GCA_020201045.1 Flavobacteriales bacterium | reverse complement strand
GAGGCTGAGCCAGAAAGTTCGAGAGCAAGGCTTGCGAAGCCCCAAAAAGCGCAGTCTACTGATGTAAATGAGCACTTTTGGGGCGAGCGTAACGCAGCTATCGGACTTTATGGACAGACTCTAAATAGAAGGAGTTGTGCTGGCATTTAAAAACTAATAGCCACACTTAATATAAGACTGATGTTATCGGCAGTGTCGTTAAATGCAAAATGACCGTGGCGGTAAAACACGCCTATGCCATAGCCGGTGTAATAGATGTTGCTGCTCATGCGCAAAATATTATCCACAATAATTCCGCCTTCCAGGTAAGGTTTATCCATTTTTTGGCTTCCCGGTGGCGCATCTATCAAATTTAACTCAGATAATCCGCCAATGCCCGCCTGATAGGCTATTTTCAATTCGGGTTTGGTAAACTTTTTATTGATTCCGAATACGCTCCCAAAATTTTGAATCGCACCCAGCTGAACAAATTCGTCGTTTAAAAATTCGTAGAGACGCATGGTTTGAAAGTAGCCGGTAGCCAGGATCCCAAAGTCGGCGTCTCCCTGAATACCCCTTCCGTATTCCAGGTACGGGTAAGTGATCTCTCCATCGGCCCAAATTTTTGAAGCGCTTCCAAAAATCCGCGTTTCTCCCAGCCCCCGGATTCGAAAGAGGTGTTCGAACTGAAATTGGGCGCGGGTAAAACCCAATTGGCTGTCAAAAACATCGGGGATAGCTCGGGCCAAACCCAAATTAAGTCGGGGGTAGCTAAAGTTCATCGGCGAGAGTTTCCCATTGGCGAAGAAGAGCTCTTCACCTGGGGTAAAGCTCAGGGTAAGCCCGGCAATACTCGCTTTGGTCATCTCCGTTCGAAAGAAATCGTTTCCGAGTACGTCAAATCGTTCCGGAAATCGGTTTTCGTGTATTACATACGTTTTAAGGTGAAGCGGCCTGGAGATGCGGTAAGTCAACGTCGCTTCAAATTGCTCTACGCGGTTCATTCGCCGCGTAAAAAAGCTGCGAATATTCTCCCCGGCTCGCAGGTATCCCCGTTGCGATGTAAAGGTGTTTCTTCCGGGTTCATCTACGTCGTTCCGGTAAGCCAGGCTTAATGCAAAATCGCGTTTTGGCAGAATATTGAAGTCGACAAACCCACCGTATTTGCTGTGCTCGTCGTTAAATCCGTAGGCGTAATAACCACCCAGGCTCATCCACTTTACGAGCGTGCTGTTGGTGGCTGCACCAATGCCCAACCTCGCCCCTTCAAATTGATTAAAGCGCAGCAAATGATTCAGCAGTAGATCAACTTTACCCAGTCCCAAACGGCCATCGCTGAGAGATGCCGACTGCTCCGAAATCCAGTTTAAGGTGTTGATGAATTTTTCCGGCAAGGTATCGTAAACCAGGTAGGTATTAGATTCGGTGCTGTCTAAGTCAAAAGGGCGGAGATCACGCCACCGGTCTTCGTTTAGGGTTCCTGCAGAGTCGGTTTGCACAACCCGCGCCAGGCCGGTTTTTTCTATTTCATTCGCATCTAAGATCGTTAAGTCTTTGATGAAAGTTGTAGTTTCTATTCGCGGTTGTTCGTCTGTGCTGCCGGGCTCAAATGCGTAAACCGTGTTTGATTCTGAAGGAAACCAGGTGCCGTCTACGGGCCGGTATGCCTGCCTGATTTCAAATATCAGAAGTGCGTTTTTACCTGTATTTCGAGCGGTGATATTTGCAATAGCAAATTCGTCGGCAGTTAAACTTAACAGGCCTTCCAGCAGCTGTTCAGATGAGCTGGATTTGGGGCGATACGAAATGATGTAAACCTTTTCGCCGGCAACAGTAGCGCTATCCATCAGGGTAAACCGATAGCGCGAAGAACTACCCGGACTGATGGGATTTGAAAAAGCTATTTCTACCACATTTACGTAATTGTCGTAAAAGGTAAAGGGCTGAAATGAATTGGATACCAGTCCGAACATAGGGTTTTTCAACCCCGAAATTTTCGATGCGATTATTTTTTCCGACCAGTTGTTTGGACTCGTGAATGTCACTTCCGTGGCGCTCTCCATCATTAGAAAATGAGCTTTTTCGAATCCCGTGCCCTTCAGCGCAGCAGATGTGGAATCGTTTCGCTCCAAATCCATATTGGCCTTGTTGTAAGATGTAAAGCGAAATGCCTCCCGGCTTTCGGGTTTGTTTTTGTCCCGGTTTTTAACCGCCTGCCTAATCATCTCGTAAGCCGGGTCTTCGCCGGCTGAGACGACGAATTCATCGAGTGCTTCAATTTGCGGTGTAAGAGCTACTTCCGGATTGTCGGCCAGTTTTGCAAAGGGTAGC
>JAIVHP010000044.1 GCA_020201045.1 Flavobacteriales bacterium | reverse complement strand
CGTTTATTTGGGATGTATCGCAGCCTTTTTCTCCGCATAGGTGAGCTCCTGACCGATGAAGGCAAATTGATAAAAAGATCGGACATCTTCCATTTTACATTGGAAGAAGTGGAAGCGCTACTGCACGGCGACGTTTGCCCTTCGGATGAGAAAATTGAAGCGCGAAAAACAGAGCTCAAGAAATGGCAGGATGCGAAAATCCCTACCCGCATTTACATCCCCGGTCGCGAACCACAAATAAAATCGGGTGAATTACCTGACGGCTCGTGGCAGGGAGAAGCGGCTGTTTCAGGGATTGCAGAAGGCGAAGTGGTTTGCATCCGAGAACCGCGTGACTGGGCCGACCTACGCGGAAAAATCATTTGCGCCTTGCGCACCGATCCGGGCTGGGCTCCGCTCTTCCCCGGCTGTCGGGGTGTTATTATTGAAAAAGGCTCTTCCCTGTCCCATTCAGTAATCATGCTCCGCGAATTGGGAATTCCCACCATCATAAACCTGCCCGGGATAAGCCATACTCTCGAGAGTGGTAGAAATGTAAAAATGGATGCAAACTCCGGAAAAATTGAAATTCTACAATGAAAATAATACCCATTAAAGACCGGTTTCCGGATGATTTTTACGTTTTTCCAAACTCCGTTTACAGAGACCTGCCTTACCGCCCCGAAGAAGACCGGGAGCAAACTGAATCACTCCTGAAATTTGCAAAACAATCGTTTGAATTATTCCTGATTACCGATTTCAAAAACGTTCGGCTCCTGGGCATTTATCCGCCGGAAAAGACAACGGCTTACTTTGGGTTTTGGGAAGCTGCAAATCACTTCACTTCAAGTAAGAAAGCATTTGATCTTTTAATTCAAAAAATGAGTCAAAGGGGCTATAAAAATCTTGAAGGTCCCATTCACTTCAATACATTCCACCGCTACCGCTTAAGGTTACAATCGCCTTCCTGGGGTATGTTTAACCGCGAACCGGTGAACCCGGAGTATTACCCGGCATTTCTGGAAAAATTGGGTTTTAGGCCCAAACACACTTATGAAAGTCGACTGATAAAAACCGAAGTGGTTCCCGAAGTTTACCAAAGCAAAAAAGATCTCGTAGCAAGTGTGAGAGACTTGCCTTTTGAATTTATTCCACTGAGCGAAGAAATCTGGGTGGAACGGGAAACGGAGGTCTTTGAATTAATCAATACCGTATTTGGATTAAACCCGGGATTTCAGTCCATCTCGATCGAAGAATTTCGCCTGCTCTACAATGCAGACTACGCCGCAGGCTTGTGCCCGCATACTTCTGTTTTACTCGCAGAGCGAAACACCGGGAAGCTCGTCGCCATCAGCCTCTGCCATCCAAATTACAAATCTCTGAGTTTATCGGAAAAACCGGTTTTTACAAAGCACTACCCATTGCTAAACCACCGCACCTTGCTGGCTAAAACCCAGGGTGTGCATCCCGATCACCGAAAACAAGGCCTGATGAACTACCTCGGAGCTTACGGAATGCTCACTTTTAGAAAATTTTACGACGACATTATCTTCTGTCTGATGCGCGCCGACAACCCTTCTCTGCGGTTTACCGATGCTTTTGATTATGAAAAGGTGGAGTACGCGACGTATGTTCGGGAGATATAAATGGCTTAAAATTACGCAGATCGAGTGCGCGACGAAGGTGCGTGTATCGAGCCTCATGGAGATTGAAATTAAATTGCTTCTCGATGCAACCTCGCGCCCTGAAGCAGTAGCGTGTGTACTCAAAGTGATCATTTTCATATAATCAGAAAGCCGGGTAAAATCAGGTGGTTAAATCTCAATTGATTTCATCCAATCTGCATAACTGTTTACCACCCGGGGCAAAAAAGGATAAGGCTCCACGGCGTGAGCCATCATATACATGCCCAAGCGATGAATACCGAATTGCAGAGCAGCCAGTCCCAGTGCACGGTTGAATAGGGCTTCATCGCCCCATTCACTCCACAGTCTGGAAAGCTCCTTCCGGTAAAAGTTTACATACTCCTGGCGCTTCTCAAAACGACCCGGCGCGAGAACAAAACACAAAAATTCCACCAGATCGTATTGGGGAACATGAAAGCATGCCAACTCCCAATCATAGAGCAAAAACTCGCCATTCACAAAGCAACTATTCCTCGGGTTGCAATCGTTGTGCACCAGTGTTTGCGGCATTTTTCGCAGCTCATCTGCAAGTTTCGCCAAATTGGGTAGCGCTGCATTCAATTTAGACATCAGTTCTTCGCCGTACAGTTCCGGGTATCTTTCAGATGCTTTATCGATGAGCGACCCCCACAGCGGTTGTAAATCTGACAGGTAATCTGGCGCCGAAGTATCGATCCAATATTGTGGGTTTATTTTCTCCCGGGCACCACTGGCATAGGCGTGCCACCCGGCCATAGATTTAAGGGCTTTTCGGATATGGGAATCGGTCCAGGCTTCCGGTTGCATTGCGGAATTCAATAACTCAGCATCGGACAGGTCTTCCATCAAAATTTGATGTGAATCTGATTCCGGCATTTCAAGAAGGCCAAAAATTTCGGGTTGAAGCGGCCTGTGCAAATGCCGGTAAACTTCCAATTCGCGGCGGTGTGTATTGTAAAAACCTGTTCTATCGGCATACCGCGCGTAGACTTCGCCCAATTCCGGATCGCTCATTTTAGCGAGCCCTGCCAGCATATTCGATATTTCCCGGCCATGTGGTTTTACTTTCAGAACCATATTTTTCTCAAACGGCCGACCGTACAAATTGTAGGTAACCTTCAGGCCAAAATGCCCGATTACCTGCTCGCTGCTTTGCGAAGTAAGGGTTACCAGTATGCTCGCACTATTGTCGATAAAATAAGATTCCACATCCGTAACATTCACGGGCTTCCCCTGATAATTGCGCATCATTCTTTCGATGTGCTTACGCGTGAGAAATGGGTTCGTCTCTGCCATAACTACAAGGTTTCGAATAAATTTACGGAGTCGAAATAAAAGCAATCTTCCGCTTCTGTCAGCTTCTGAGATTTGAATTTTCGGTAGGCCGATAATTCCTTTAGCTTTCCACCCTGGTTGTTGAGCAGGTTCCAGTACATAAAACGGAGTGGATGTTCACGAAGATTCAAAAGCTCGCCTACCGTGTCTTCAAATATTTCAGGGCTCGTGTATTCAAAAATATTCGACAAACTAGCTTTGTTGACTTTGGCTCCGGCGTCGCTGCATAAAAAGTCGATGGCCTCTCCGGTATGAACCTGCAATTTCTGTATGGAATCGGCGAGACTTCCATAACTCTCTTTCCGATAACAAGCAGGACGCAAGGCCTGGGGCATATGAGCGGGGCCGTAAAAAAAGAAACGCGAAATGAAACTCCCCGAAAGGAGATGGCTTTTCAGAAAGTTTTGAAGTCGGGTGTAAAAACTCAATCCACCGGGGTCGCTTGTGTATTTAAACAGCCGGGGATCACGGCCTTTGCTGAGCTGCTTGCTGTCGAAATAGTCAATAAACCGGCTTTTAAAATCGGTTTTCTCCAGTTCTCGAAAACAGTCGGCTTGATCTGCCAGATTGGTACATTGAAAAAGTGAGTTCATCAATTCCTGCTGTACGGTATTGAGCTGTCGATGAAAAGCCGTAATGTACATTTCCAGTTTTCCCACGAGTAGCAATCCCTCCGGATACTGCTGAAACACACTACTCCAGAATTTCTTTTGATCTTCAGGAAGCGTTTCGATGACCGCCGCGCAGGCAGATTCAACTTCTTCGGGGCCTTCGAATCCCAGTAATGCACTAAATACGGAATAGGGATGATGCTGAATGATGTGAATTTTTAGGAGAAGCAAACTATTTTGCAAGGGGTTCAAATCGACGGCAGTTACGCTAGCATTGTCTTCGAGAAGCATATTGAGCACGTTACAGCCACCGGATGTAATTACGAGTAAGTGATCGCCTTCTACAGGCTCAAGGCCTTTCACCAAAGTATCGGCGCCTTCCCATACCATGGAATACCGGATTGCATCGAACGGAACATACTTGAATTCGGTCTCCATATCAGATCTTCTTGTACAGGATTTTAGAAAAATGACGCTGGTCTACAGGCAGTGATTTGCGTTTGATTATTTTCCCTATACTCTTTGACGGCAAGGTTTTCGGAAAGTTGGAGTGCAGTTCACCAATGCTGCAGGTTCCAACGAAGTATATGTTAAAAACTCCCGATTCTGCAATGGCTGCAACTTGCCGAACACCCCTAACAAGGCTCAGCCCGTGCTCAATGTGATAGTGCTGCCACCCTTCTATCTCGGCTTCGTTACCTTTTCGAGCAGTCAGGTAGAGCTCGCCATCTTCCAAATAGCCGTAGTCGCCAGTTGGGTGCCAATTTTTATTCCCGCTCACCACGTGCGCACCGCGCACGTTTATCTCTCCCACCATAATTTCGCCATCGGTGCCCGGCCGTATTGGAAAAGTGTTTTGAAATTTCAATTCGATGCCCCCAACGGGTTTTCCAACATGGTACCCCTTCCACGGAGATGGCGAACCACTGTAGGAACGCACGGCAATTGGCTCAGCTTCAGTGGCGCCGTAAATAACGTGAATAATGGCATTTGGGAATAAGTCCTGAACAGTCGACAGTAAATTTTCCGGTACCGGCGAACCGCCGATTCCACAGGCTTTCACTTCCTTGAAATTGCGGCCACGAGCGGCCTTTGTCAAAGCTTTGAAGTAGTACACATTGCCCGTCAAGGTGTTGATTTTTTTGGCCACCAATTGATTGAAAATTCGTTCGGGCTCCATTTGTTTCAGTTTCCAACCCGGTATATTAGGAATAACACAAGGAGTTCCGTTTGCCAGGTGATGTAAGAGTACATTTGGAAATAAGGGAAGATCTACCTGTCCTTCAAATGACGGAAACTCCCGTTCGATGGCTTCGTGTTGCGCTTTCAAAACTCCATGGGTGCGAAAAACGGGTTTAGATTTTCCGGTAGACCCGGAGCTGAAGCTGATCAAAGCCAAATCATCCGCGGAAACAGAAACAGGATTGGTATCCGAAAACTCCAACTCATTCTTCTTTATGTCGGGAAATCGCAAGATGGGAATACGCAAAACCCATAGCGCTACACGAAGGAGTTTGGATGAACCGGGCACGAGCACCACTTTATCAGCACCTGCCGTTCGTGAGAGATCAGAAAAAACACGCCACCCCGCCCCCGATGGTGGCACCACAACCGCGCAGCCTTCGGCCATAAGCGCGAGCATGGCTCCCAAAATATCCGGAGAAATCGACTGCATCAAAACAATTCGCAAGCCTGGTTTAAAACCGGCAGAGCGAAAGATATGGCGCCGGTAATTGATGTCACGCAAAAGAGCTTTTGAAGTTGTAATTGGGAAACCACCGGAATCGGGCCAGTGAATCAACTCACTTTCTCGATTGGTTTTACATGCATTGTAAATTAGATCAATAAAATTCATGAGGTCACCCTAACTCCGCTCAATATTAAGGAATAATTCGGAAAGCTGAGAAAGAGCTACAATGAAGTACACTGAACTCATTTTTGTCTGTAATTTAGACTTTTCTTGTGAACAACACAAAATTAGCCGGTAGAAGTAGTTTGTTTTGCATCGTTGCCAAAGCTATCAAACACACGACTCAAGATATAAAAAAAGCGACCCTTTCAGGTCGCTTTAATTTTAAAAACAAGTTTGGAAGTTTATTGCCGCGTCCATCGCGTTCTGTATTCCCCTTCTACATCTTCAAATACGATGCGCAGGGTGTTGTTTTCATCGGAGAGTTCGAGCTCTACTTCTTCCTGCTCTATCTGTCCATTTTCTTCGAGAGATAAAAGGTAATTACCGTTTTCCAGCGATTCGTACGTGCCTTCCAGCGTTTCCAAAACATCACAATTTTCGTTGGAGTCAATATCAAAATTAACCGTTGTTACCGTGCTGTCTGCATTGAAAACGGTAACCGGCTTTGGCATGCACGAATCTGCCGATAGGGTTTCAGAAAAGGATCCAACTTCACCAAAGTCGACAAAATAGGTAACAGAAACCAATTCCCAGGTTCCGGTATAGGTTGCCGGGCTTGCTCCCCCGCTTGAACCATTTCCACCGTTGCTGTAATCATCATCGCTACATCCAACAATAATCATTGCTACCGCCATCAGCGGTATTAAAAAATACTTTTTCATTACTATGTTAATTTAGGGTTAATTTCTTCGCAATATCCCAATTCTATTCAAGCCTTCACTCCTGCTCTACCCTGTTTTATCAACGGTTTGTCGTGCATTTTTTGAATTTTCATATAGGTGCGATATAGTATTCCTTCTCAATCAGACAGTTGTAAAATCGCCAAAAAGAATTTCCATTTCCATTTGAGAAGTTTTGGTTAGTGAAAGCTCAAGCAGAAGGTTTTAAATATTCGGAAGAATCCAAACTCAAAAAGTTTTCGTTAATTGAAAATTTCAAAAACTGAATTGCCATACTGTGAAATCTGCATCCAATTCTGCCAACACAGAAAACAACCCCTTCCGCCATTTCTTGCTGTATAAACCTTTTGGCTACTTGTCTCAATTGGTCAACAACCAGGATCGGCGGAAGAATAAAAACCTGCTCGGCGAGCTTTACAAGTTCCCCGAAGGAACCATGGCCATCGGCAGGCTCGATGAAAAATCTGAAGGTCTTTTGTTGCTCACTACCAATGGCAAAGTCAGCGCATTGATTCGCAGCAACAAATTCGAGAAAGAGTATTTTGTGCAAGTTGATGGTGAAATTACAAACGAAGCCGTTGAGCAGCTCCGATCAGGTGTAGAAATAAGCCATCGAAAAAACACTTACAACACCGCTCGGTGTAGCGCAAAAATATTGGAAAGTGAACCTGAACTTGCGCCGCGCCCCAAGAAAATACGCAGCCAACGTCACGGCCCTACTTCGTGGATATCTATCACCCTCACAGAAGGTAAATTCCGCCAGGTGCGGAAAATGACCGCCGCTGTTGGATTTCCAACCCTAAGGCTTATTCGGGTGAGAATTGCGGGAAACACCATTGCAGGCCTGTCGCCAGGCAGTGTGCTGGAAGTCGATAAATTCAGGCTTCACCCAACCGAAGGTGAAGAACACGTCTTTTTGTAACGGGATCGAATTCGGATTAAAGAATGGTATTTATAAGACAAATAGAGTCCGTCAAGACAATCAAGTGGCTGAACTAGAGAGTTCATTAGCAAGCCTGCCTGCTGCAGGCAGGGCGCACGCACTTTTGGAACTAGCGAAGCGATCTCACAACCGAAGGGCGTAAACCAAGCCTGCCTGCAGACCCTTTAGGCAGGGAGCCCCGACATGCGTCGGGGTGACTGCCTGCCCACGGCCGGTTGGTTTTTAGAACAAGTGCAAGGCAGATAGCGGACTTTATGGACAGACACTAATTAAACCTTTATCTTTAAACACAATCCAAAAGAATACCATGCAAAAACTCATAATCACATTCGCGCTTACTGTATTCGGGCCGCTGGCCTTCTCCCAAACCTACTTCCCTCCCGTTTCCGGTTCGGAGTGGGAAACCGTTTCCCCTTCGGAATTCAACTGGTGCGACGAAAAAATCGACACGTTAATATCCTATCTGGAATCGCGAAATACCAAGAGCTTTATTATTTTAAAAGGAGGCAGAATTGCCCTTGAACACTACTTAGGGACTTTTACCGCAGACAGCAACTGGTATTGGGCTTCGGCGGCTAAAACACTTACTGCGACACTAACCGGAGCGGCGCTGGAAGACGGCGACATTTCATTGGATGACCCCGTTTCACAATACCTCGGCGAAGGATGGACCGATTGTACAGTTGCAGAAGAAACTACGCGAACCATTTGGCACCAGCTCACCATGACGTCTTCTTTCTTAAACGATTCAGAATTATGGGATTGCGTGGAGCCCGAGTGCTTTCAATGCACCGAGTTGGAACCCGGTGACGAATGGCATTACCACAACGGCGTTTACCGACGGCTCATCGATGTTCTGGAAGAAGCAACGGGCCTTTCCCGAAACTTTTACACCACCCAAAAAATAAAAACCATTACCGGAATGCAGGGCCTTTGGGTAGATCAACTGTATTTTTCGAATACGCGATCTATGGCGCGGTTTGGCCTATTGGCGCAAGAGAATTTTGTTTGGGACGGCACGCCCGTTCTCAACAATCAGGAATATATCTCCGCCATGACAACACCATCGCAAGATCTAAACGAATCTTATGGATATTTGTGGTGGCTGAATGGCCAAAGTTCGCATATGGCTCCCCTGGTGCCCTTTGTTTCCGACGGCTCGATAGTTCCTTCGGCTCCCGACGATATGTACGCCGGTATGGGGGCAAACGAACAACGCGTTTACGTGGATGCTTCATTGGAAATCAACCTGCCCGCCGGAATGTACTTTTTTCAAATTATCGACAGAAAGGGAAATATCACAACAAAAAAAGTTGTGATTTACTAATCGAGCTTTCGCTTTAATTTCATTAAATCTTCACCGCCACCGTGTAAAACCAGGTTACCACCCTTACTTTCAATTTGCGAGGTTTGAGTGAGCGCATCCATAAATCCCACTTCGTCTACATCCCGACAAAACCTTTTTGTCATGGCTCCCGGCTTAATCTCAAGTTCCGACCCGTTTATTTTGTAGGAAGCTTGATATTGATTGCAGCCCGTATTTCCCGAAACTTTTCCATCTTCCAGAAAAATCAATGTGGGAAGTACGCGCGAAGTATAATTATCTGGGTCTAGCGGGCTGCCATTTAACTCCTGCACCTCCCACTCCGATCCCTTCAGACTGTTCAAAAGCATGGACGTATCTTTTGTGGTTTTACAGGAGTGAATTCCCGGAAACAAAAGAAGGAGTAAACTAAAAGTGGCTGTATATCTCATAAAAAAACCGGCTTGATGCCGGTTTAAATTTGGAAAATATTTTAAAACTATTTCGTTTTAGGCGCATCTTTTTCAACGATCTCCGAAATCTTGGTGTACTGCTCTTCGGTAACTATGCCTTTTACATTGTCTACGTATTGCTTGTGAAGTTCTCCGAGCATTTCGTCCATTTTAGCTGTTCGGTTCTCAACGTTATCCATTTTAATGGCGTTGGCAGTATACGTGTAAACCTGTCGGTAAATAAGCTGATTTTGCTGATCAGTTAATTCAATTTTGTCGGCAATCTGCTCGGTAATAGCTTTAGACTCTTGTTCGATTTGCTCGGAAATTTGACCAAAAGATGCTGTGCTTATGAAAAGTGCACAAAGGGCGATTAAAATTCTACGTTTATTCATGGTGATTGTTTTACGTGTGGATTTATTGCTAAAATTACAGAAAATGCAAAAGCTCTTGCAAACTTGTGACGCTTTAAATTCACAAAAGATGCTTTACACAATTTAGAAATCTCCGCGTTTAAAGCAGAAATGGTTTTTCGCATTTCTCATTTTTCTAATCATATCACCGAGTAGAGCGGTTTGCCAGCCCTTTCCGGAAGTGCATCTCGAACCTTTTCACCAGCCCGGTTTTGAGTCAGATTACTTTCGAATCCTCCATGTAGATTTAAATGTTGGAGATTCGAGTGCATTTCACAACCACTGCACGCCCATACTCTACCTTACGGTGCAGGGAACTGAAATGTGGTTGCAGGGTGTAGATATGAATCAGCGAAGCGTTGAACTACCTTCAGGGTGGATCGGCAGCGATTTGTATCATTCCGATTCGTGCTTTACATATCGGATTGCCAATATTGGAGAAAGCCAGTTAATTCTTCGAGCTGTTCAACTCAAGAGAGATATTGCACTTCCTTCCCTGCCAGATTTCCAATTTAGGCCTGCTTACAGCGAAAATGGTTTTAAAGTGGCCATTATTTCGCCGGGTGAATTTCTCGCACAACGCATTCCATTCTGGGATGTGGCGTTGCTCTGGGATGGCGTATTTTACGATCCGGACAAGGAGATAATTTCTCTCGGAACCCCCGTAAATCAAACAGAGCTGGGCACATTCGGTTTCGATAATTCATCAACTCCAAAAATCGCAGTAGTGCGTATGGAGCGGAAATGAACAATTCTAAGTTCGTAAAAACACCGCCGTCCAACCGCTCCCAGATCAAGCTGTAACAAATTGATATAAAATCACTTACCTTTTAAGCCCTTTCACAATACCACGATCAGGTGATTGTATAAAAAAATAGCGCTGTGTACTTTCAAACCAAAATTAGAAATCCATGCAGTCTACAGCGCAAATATCCGGCGACCTACACGTCGCAAAAATCAGAGCCCGTTATGAGCTATCGTCCAACAACATTGCCGACAATGATCGCGATGCTTTTATTGAAGAACTCCTTATTTGTCTGAACGATCCAAGGTCGGCCACCCCAGATGCTTTTGAGATTTACGGAATTTCAACCCTGGTAGATTTCTTGACTAAAAGTCACGCGTTTTACCTGGAGTATGCCATTCCATCCATTCAGCGCAGCATAAACGAGCTGTTGCGCACACATCCCGAAAACCGGGTGCTGCGGAAGGTGAGTGAAATATTAATGCAAGGATTTATAAGCGATTTGGAAAACCACTTTATCCACGAAGAAAATTATCTGTTCAAATACGCACTGCGGCTAAGCAGCAATCCCGTATCCCTGCCCTTCCCCTATTCCATCGATCAATTCAGAAAAGAACACGGTGCTTTTTTAGTTGATATCGACAAAGTGATCGCCTTTTTTGAGATGTACCAAAACGACTTATCCGATAATATGGCCTACCGCATGGTGGTTCAGCAATTGGCGAATCTCAAGGCCGATATGGATTTACACGGTTTGATTGAAGATGAAGTCTTGCTTCCGAAAATAGAGAAATTGGAATCTTAGGCACTCAGACGTTCACGGCATCCGCTAATTTTTACCTTTGCCGAAAATTTTTCTATTGAAGAACGTCGTTAAACGTTTTTTGCAGCAATTGCTGGGCTTTGACAATTACCTGAGAATCTTCGCACGCTACAAGGTGAACACCCTTAAAGGCGACGCCAAAGAAGGTGATTTCTTTCACTTTATGTCACTCCTGAAAGACGAAGGAGTAATTCTGGATATAGGTGCTAATCTGGGGATTATGACCTGGCATCTACTCCACCACTTTAAGCGCGCCAAGGTGTGGGCATTTGAGCCTATACCGAGCAATATGGAAGTGCTCAAAAAAACCACAGATAAATTTGACCCGTCCCGATTGCGTCTATTCCACAATGCCCTGGGTCACGAAAGCGGACGGATAAAAATGGTACTCCCCGAAGTAGACCATGTAAAAATGCAAGGGCTAAGTCACGTTATTCACGACAGCATTGAAACGTTTAACGAAGGCCAGTATTTTGAAGTGGACGTGGAAAAACTCGATAGTATTGTAGACAAAACGGTAAAAGTGACTGGAATAAAGCTCGACGTCGAGAATTTTGAATATTTCGTTCTCGTAGGTGGAGCGTCGATGCTAAAGAGAGATCGGCCTGTAATTTACACCGAGCTTTGGGATAATGAGAACCGGCAGAAGTGCCTGGACTTCCTGGGTAAATTAAACTACTCGACTTTTTACTTCGACGGATCTGAGCTTAAGCCCTTTACCCCTGAATCGTATTCGGGGCAAAATTTCTTTTTTCTCCCTAAGGAATTTTAGAAACAATCTTTTTCAATTTTGGGCCGGGCAGAATGCGCCTGGCAAAATTCAACCTTACATTGCCTATTCCAAACTGGGCAAAGACACTGCGGTCTTCGGTTGATGCGGCAATATTGTTATTCACACTGCTGAGCCCCAAATACCAGTTGGCGTCGTTGTAACCGATTGCAAACCGCGCAAAAGCTCCGATATCAATCGTTTCTTCCGTAAGCTTAATGTCATTTGGAGTTGAACTGGAATGAACCCCATAACTCAAGTTTAGCGATAAGGACAACATCAAAAAGTACTTTTTATCATAAACGAATGTGTATGCGTACCCCGCTGACGGACCAATCTTTGCAAAACTGATTTCCCGGGCATATCTCGCTGGTCCAAAAACTTCTGGAGCCAGGAAATAGGGAGCAATTGCACTATCGCCACTCACCTTTCCCAAATATGCTTCCATGCCAAAAAGAAGAGATCCGGCAGATTTTAACTGACGTTCGTTTTGAATAAGAGCAGACCGAAAGGAGTATTCGCGATTGTTCACTACGTAAAAGGCGCTTCCGCCGATGATGATTTCATTTAGGTCGCGGCGGCGGTAAAAGGGCTCGCTGTAATTAGGTGCGAGTTGAGCAGTGTTTTCGAGGTATAATCCCGAATAAAATTGGCCAAACAAATCAACAACCCACTCCCGGGTGTATACATGCGATTGCAAATCGAGGTATCGGGTCTTGCCACGTCCTTCTTCGGGATTTAGAAAAGCAAACCCGTAGGCCAGATTTAAAGAGAGCGATTTAACCGTTACCCCAATCCCCAAGTTTAACGTAGTGTTTGGCGCGTAGTCTATAGATGTTTTTCGGTTTTCATCTTCGATTTCCAGATCGGTATATTTCTGAGACAGATACAGTCTACCAGTAATGTGATTTGGGAAGGTCTGAATGAAATTGATATCACAATCAAGTGAGTCGCCTTGTTTGTTGTAGCCACCTGAAACATCCTGAGCGAATGCTACTGCTCCCCGGCAGCACCATGCTACTATGATTAGGAAGAAAAGACGTTTGCTAAAAACCATCCACCGCATTTTAATGGCTATTCCAGCCAAAAAAATAGGGATTAAAAGTAGCAATTAACCTGATTTATACTGATTTCTGATAATTTAATAAGGGCTGGAATAAAAAATGCCAGCATCCTTGAATTTTATTTACCGAATTGATCTATTCCCTTTTTTGGTTAACGATCAAATTTACCGCTGAAATGAATACGCCGGAAGGATGGAATAAGAGTCGAACTCAGTTCCTCTAAGGTTCACGCGGAGATCGCTAAGGATGCGCAAAGGACGCAGAGAGACTCGTGCCACAGCGTAATCAAATTTTAGTCAATGTTTTGATTCTCAGAAATAAAGCGGTTTAGTTATATGATAGTACATCTATGAGCGCCGCTCCTATCATCTATTTTGATAACTGATATTTATCTGATAGCGATACGAAAAAAAATAGCGCTGACGCTTGAGCTCCGCCGAAGGGCGGATGCTTGAACTCCGCCGGAGGGCGGAGGGTGAAGTGAGCCCCGAAACGAGTTCGGGATTGCTTCGCTTACCCCGGAGCAAGTCCGGGATTGCTTCGCTTACCCCGAAACAAGTCCGGGGTTGCTTCGCTTACCCCGAAACGAGTTCGGATTTCCGAAAAATGCTCTTGGCACAACATCAGTAAGTTAGCTATTAAGTTATATGGTATATAATTAAATACCTTCGCACGGCTTCGCCCATATGAACCTTTTAAACCGATACCTAAAAACCTACAGCGGCCTTACAACCGGTGCCTGGATGCTATCGCTGGTGATGTTAATCAACCGAACCGGCTCGATGGTAATTCCCTTCTTGAGTATTTACCTGAAAAGTGAACTCAACCTGGGGCTCGATCAGGTAGGTATAATTCTGGGCATGCACGGGTTGGGATCGCTGGCCGGGGTGTGGATTGGCGGCTGGCTCACAGATAGGGTTGGCAGCTATATCGTTCAACTGGTTTCGCTTACCCTATCGGGATTGGGTTTCTTAATACTCATGCAGCTCACCACCTTCCCACATCTCGCAATCGGTTTCTTTGCCGTTACACTTGCTGCAGACACTTTCCGGCCGGCCAATGCGGCGGCGCTTACATCGTACGTAAAACCCGAGAACCTTACCAAAGCTTTTTCGCTAAACCGAATGGCCATCAATATGGGTTTTGCGCTGGGACCGGCAATCGGCGGTTTTCTGGCAGCCACAAGCTACCAACTCATTTTCATCGCCGACGGCGCAACGTGTATCCTTGCAGCCCTGGTTTTTGGTCTTTATTTCAGGCGGTTTAAAACCAATGTAGACTCTGAAGATGACCAAACCCTGTCGCCTGAAAACAATACGGCAGTGAAATCACCCTATCGCGATAAGTCGTTTATTATCTTCTGCTTTTATACCTTCCTGTTTGCCGGGGTGTTTTTTCAATTTCTTTTCACCTTGCCGTTGTTCTACAGGGAAATATGCTTATTGAGCGAGACCTACATCGGCTGGATACTCGGCTTTAACGGAGGCGTCGTGTTTCTTCTAGAAATGCCGATAGTTCACCGCGCTGCTCGCATTTACCGTCTGAAAAATCTCCTTTTCTGGGGAAACCTACTCTGCGGACTCTCCTTTTTAGTTCTTGGCGCAAGCAGCGCACTTGTCGTACTCTTTTTGGGAATGTTTCTACTCAGTATCTCGGAGATATTGGTAATGCCATTCTTAACCACCTATACGGCTCAGCGGGGGAACAAAACAACGCGCGGAAAATACCTGGGAATGCACGGCATGGCTTACTCTCTGGCACTGATTGCAGCGCCCCTATTCGGAACATTTATCATCGATCAATTTGGATACCACACTCTTTGGTACACTCGGCTTTGAGTCTGGGCTGAATTATCCAATCGCAATGCTCCAGCCCCTCTTTGGTATTATTGCTCACGGTGAGCTGAAAAACTTCGATGGCAATATTCTTTATATTCTTCAAATCTTGATGAAACATTCCGGCGTTCACTTCCACCCCTAAAATTCTGTCGCAGGAATTCCGGCAGATTTCAGTGGGTAAATTATCGATAACACCGCCGTCTACATACGCATCGCCGTCTATTAAAACCGGTTCAAAAAGCAGTGGAATGGAAGCCGACGCAATGATTGCCCGGTAAAGTGGACCTTCGGAAAAAAGTACTCGTCGGTGCTTGTTGAGATTTGTTGCGCATGCGTAGAAAGGTATTTCGAGTTCTTCGAAGCGATCTGGCAAATGATCCTGTAGAACTTTTTTCAGGTATTTCATTTCGAGCAATCCCGAAAAGCTCGGCTTGAGACTGAACATTCTCAAAAAACTCTTTCCGGAAATGAGTTTGAGCATTTCTTCAGGCGAGACCCCTCCGGCGTAAAGCCCGCCAATTATAGCTCCCATGCTCGTACCCGAAATGCAGCCCGGTTTTATACCCGCATCGTCAAGCGCCTTTAGCACTCCAATGTGGATGATACCGCGGGCGCCACCACCGCTTAGCGCGATGCCCAGTTTAAACGATTCCGTTTGTTTCATTGCTCAAATATACCCGTAGTTCTAATTTTTCAGAAAGATTTAAAGTATTTTGGCACGGAAATTATAGCATTAGATTCAAATCTTTGAATTATGAAATATCTTCGATTGTTTATTCCCATCTTGTTTATAGCGCTCGTGTCTTCGTGTAGCAATAACGCATCGCTGGGCGAAAAAGTAAAAGAGCCCTTTTCCGGCTCAAAATACGAGTCGAATAACCGATTTTTCCGCGGTACGGGAAAAGGAACCAGTATCAAGGACAACATCGCGCGAAGCAAAGCCGATATTGACGCGAAAAACCAATTGGCCAGCCAGGTAAATACCACCATTAAAAATGTGACAGATCAGTATTTGGCACAAACCGAAAATGCCAATGCCGCAGATGTAGCCGATAAATTTGCCAGCCTTACGAGGCAGGTTACCAACACCAACATCTCTGACTTGAGAAAAATTGGAGAAGAAAAGTACCGAAACGGCGACGAGTACACCGTGTATATCGCCTATGAAATAAAAAAGAATGCCATGTTTCGATTTCTGAAAAAGCAGGCGCGAACGGATGCCAAAATCGACAAAGCTACGCTGGATACTATCGATGAAATTCTCGATAAGCAAATCGCCGATTCGGAGGAGTAAATTTTTGAAAAAAGAAAAAGGGAAGCTGTGAAGCTTCCCTTCCTTTTAGCATCTGGCCCTTGCCGTTTTACCGGTGGAACTTAAACCAAAACCTAATCAACCATGATCCATGGGCTCAGTGCTACAAGCATTTCTGAGCCAGCTCTTCCCGGGATTTCTAATCTAAAATCTCTTCCCACCAGGCTGACAATTAAATCTTTCTGGCTAATAAACGAATTAGGACAAGGAATGTTTTTGATCAGTCTGCTTTAAAATCTACTTCGGTATGACTCCCATCGCAGAAGGGTTTTTTACGCGATGAACCGCATCTGCACAAGGCAATCCGATCCTGACTTAATCGATCAGTTTCTCCATCGCCAATTTTTAAGCCCAAATTTCCCTTCACGAGCACCGGACCGTTTTTTACAGTTTCAATAAGGGTTAATGCCTCTTGCGGCGATTCCTTTTCGGTATTCGAATCTCCCTCGATAGACAAGGCGCCTGACGGACATTTTTTAACCTGGCTTACAATCCGTTCCCGGGATGCTTCATCTACCTGTATCCAGGGCTTTTCATTTGGCTTAAATACTTCGGGAAGGCCTTTCGTGCAATTCTCGCTGTGGTAGCACAATTCGGGTTTCCACACCACTTTAATTCCGTCTTTTTCGTATTTTCTGGTAAGCATATTCTCGGGTTTTAGTTTAGTAAATTTCGATTTCTCCCATAAATATAAAAGTTTCTTCGCCGGGAGACAGATGTTCTGCAGGGGTGGTTCCAGGATTTTGAAGTTCTATCTTAAGTTCAGAAACGTCTGTCTTGCTCTGGAGCGAAACATCGGCATAGTAAATCGCTGAATCATCATTACCTCGTGCTATTTTGCTCAGGTTTGCTTCGCCCAAAGGCTCCCATCCATCTTCGGTAGCCCTAAACACGGTAACTCTTCCCGGAAGGGCTATCCAGGAGCGAATATCTTTTAAGACCTGGATTCGCACCGTTTTAACTTCTTTGTCTTCCGGATTTTCCAATACAACTTCAACGTCATCGCCCTGAACTCCAATCCAATTCCCCTTTCGCCAGTCGAGCTCTCCGTAAACCCCATCAACCATTCCACGGTCGCCGGTGCGGTAGTATTGGGGCGAAGGACTGCCCGCAGTGATTTTGGCATTCCAGGTGCCGGGCTTTTTTGTCGCGGTCGCCACAGCGGTGTGATTATCTCCTGCGCCTGACTTATAGCGCGCCAGGTAGGTGCTTGTCTCAGTAATGGTAATCGGCTCGGTGTAATCCATCTTTTCGCCATTTTTCTTCCATAATTCTACCGGGCTATCGAAGTGACCTTTTATTTCCAGGGCTGCAGATTCTTTGAATGTAGTCGGAACATGCACCATTGGAGCCGGGAGAACCTTTTTAGGTAGATTATTGGTGTAAAGCTCTTTGCCACCCCATTCCGTTGGGTTTTCGGTTCGCGTTATTGTCCATGTTCCGCCTTTTAGCAATTGGCTGTGGCTAACCCAGCTTTTATCGTAGGCCATTCCATTAATCTGCATTTCAGAAATGTAATCTCCGTTGCCCGAAGTTTGAATTCTCAATTCTTTACCATTGGGCAGTTCAATAATCGATTCGTCCCAAACGGGTGTTGTAATGGTGTACACCGGTTGCCCCGGAACAATGGGGTAAAGCCCCATACTGGCCATAACGTACCAGGCGCTCATTTGTCCGCAATCTTCGTTTCCAATTAAACCATCGGGCTCTGCGCTGTAAAAATTTGACAGAATTTGAGCTACGCGCTCCTGAGCCTTATACGGCGAGCGTGTTAGATTGTAAAGGAAAGCAACGTGGTGGCTGGGTTCATAGCTTGTCTAAATTTGATTCCAGTTTACCCCTCCCCGCTTCCAGATTACCGTCGCCGAGATAGCTCAACCATCCATCGATATCCTGAACCGGCGAAAAACTGTACTGCCAGGCATTTGCTTCTGTAAAATGATTGTTGACTTCCTTCGCGTCGTAATTCTCCATAAAGGCTCCATTTGTCCGCGGTGTTACCAATCCCGTTTCCGGATCTGTCACCGAAAGGTAGGCGCTTGCACGGGTCGCGTATTTGGATGCCATAGCACTGTCGCCCAATAGACCTGCTGCCCAGGAGATACAGGCGTCGTCGTAAGCGTATTCAAGTGTTTTAGACACAGACTCAGCTTCGTCTTCTACCGAAAGGTATCCCTTATTTTGATAGCTACCCAGACCGAAGACATCGGCAGTTGCGGTTTTATCCATGGCGGTGAGTACCCTCGATGTATCTACGGCATACCCTTTTGCTATGGCATCGGCAATAACTGAAACACTGTGGTAGCCAATCATGCAATTGGTTTCGTTTGCTGCTAACTCCCAAACGGGCAGGCGTCCGCTATGGTCGTAGTGATCTAGCATGGTGTTTACAAAAGCTTTCGTTCTTTCGGGTTGGGTAATGGTAAATAAAGGGTGGAGTGTGCGGTAGGTATCCCAAAGCGAAAAAATAGTGTGGTGGTTTTGGTCGACATCTCGGTGAATTTTATCGTCCATTCCGCGGTAGCTTCCGTCCACATCGCTCCATAGATTAGGAACCAGATAGGCGTGGTACAGGGCTGTGGCGTAAATGGTGCGATCCTTTTCAGTGCCACCAACTACCTTTGTTTTGTCGAGTTCGCCCTTCCACAAATTTAGCGTCTCGCCCCTGGCGTTTTCAAAATTAAGCGTGGTTGCTTTGAGATTTGACTCCGCTCCTTTTTCGCTGGTTGAGCTAAGCGAAACATACAACTCCAGTGGTTCGGTGAGTTTTCCAAAGTCCATGATCCAGGTATGTGGATCTTTTGTTTCTACGAGCGTGTAGGGCTTATTGCAAATACCCGAGAAGAAAAGCTTTTGGTTTGTGGCCCAGGATTTACTGAACCGGTGACCTTCAAAATTTATGGGTCCTTTACCGTCGAAATCGCTGCTCAGGGTTTCGTCGCGGTGACCGAGATCTACAAACAAATAAGCTCTAACCGAATCGGGGAATATGTATCGGTGAATTCCCGTTCGCTCTGTTGCTGTGAATTCGCAGTGGACTCCGTTCTGCAATTGTACGGCGTAATAGCCGGCAGAAGCGGTCTCATCAGATTTTTTAAAACCGACTGGGCGATTCGGAACGCCATTGCGGTAATCGGTTATTGGCTTGAAGAGAATGTCGTTGTAATCTGCCACACCAGTACCGCTGAGATGGGTGTGCGAAAACCCGTACACCGCTGTATCTGTGTAGTGGTAACCCGAGCAGCCGTCCCAACCTTCCAGCCGCGTATCTGGCCCAACCTGAACCATGCCAAAAGGTGCCGATGCCGCGGGATGTGTATGCCCGTGCCCACCAGTTCCTATAAATGGATCAATGTGTTCTAAAGAGATTTGTCCGTAAAAGTGGGTAATCTGAAAAAGGAAAATCCCACAAAGTATTATTTTCTTCATGGGACTAAATTAAGAAAGTTTGCTCCTGCGATGCGCTAGTTGATCCGAATTCCCGAAGCGACCAAATCCATATACTCGGGATGTGTTTTCAGGTAATCTTTAATGAAGGGACTCACCGGGATAAGTCGCATGCCTTTATCTCTGATGTAATCAAAAACGTGAACCACTAACTCATTTTCTACGCCTTTACCTTCTAATGTGGGATGAACCTCAATGTTAGTGAGAAATATTTTTCCTTCTTTATTGCTTCGGTACTCCAGGGTGGCGCGCCTTTTTCCAACCAAAGCATCAAATGTTTGCCGCTCTAAATCGTGATCAAAAGTAATGTCAAGTTCGCTATCGCTCATATTCTCAAATAGTTGAAATTAGATCATCGTGATTTTTTCTAACCTTCGGCTGCCGCTGATACGAATCGGTATCAGACCGATATCCCAAAGCTACTGCGGCAACAGTTCCCAAATTTAAGAGTTCTAAGCCAAGAATCCTATCGTATTCTTTTTGGTCAATTCCCTCCATCGGACACGCATCTATTTTCATTAAAGCTGCAGCACTTATCAATTCGCCCATTGCAAGGTATGATTGCTTTGCATTAAAGCTGCAGCACTTATCAATTCGCCCATTGCAAGGTATGATTGCTTTGCACTCCAGTGAAATAATTCATCGCCAGATAACTTCGCAGTAAATGCATGTAGCTTAGCCAGCTTTGAGTTCTTGTGCCCAGTGTCGTAGTTTCGCAATTCTGCATTTAAATTTACAAAAGCCTTCAGCTCATCATCTTCGAACCTGGTTTTTGCGGCAAATACAATAAAAAGAGAAGAATCCAGGACTTGACGTTGGTTATTAGCATATTTAAATAATTCCTGCCGAAGCGGCTGATTCTTAATTACAAAAAAATGAAAGGGCTGCAAGCCAAAGGCCGTCGGACTCATACGAAGGGTATTTAACAGCGCGTCTATATCATCTTTTTCCAGTGGTTTCGCGGGGTCGAATTTCTTTGTTGCATAGCGCCAGTTGGCAGCGTCAATTATCACCTGGCGCGCAGTGGTAGCTGGTGAATTTATCGTTTCGGTAAGCTTCATATCTAGTTATTTTCAAAACTCATAGGCACTTCTATTACTAAGATATCCGAAGTTTCGCGGGCTTCTATTGCCACGGACTCAACGTCCCAGACGCCAATTGCATCGCGGCGTTCCAGCGTTTGCCCGTTGGCAGAGACATTACCTTCGAGTAGAAAGGTGTAAATGCCGTTTGCGGGATTGTGCACTTTATAGGACGTCGATTTGCCCTTCTCTAATTTCGCAATAGATAGATATGCATCCTGATTTATTTTTATGACTTCTTCAGGCGATTCCATCGGAGCCACAATAGTGTGAATGGTATTTGGAATTGATGCATAATCAAAGGACTTTTGGTCGTATCGGGGTGCGATGTCTTTGTATTTTGGGAAAATCCAAATCTGCAGAAACTCAACCGGTTTATCTGCGCTTTTGTTGTATTCGCTGTGATGCACGCCGGTACCCGCCGACATTACCTGTACATCTCCGGTTTTAATTACGCGCTTTGTCCCCATACTGTCTTCGTGCTCCAACTCTCCTTTAAGCGGGATGCTTATGATTTCCATGTTCTGGTGAGGATGCCTTCCAAACCCCTGTCCTCCTTCTACCATATCGTCGTTTAGAACGCGTAGTAGACCGAAGTTCGACTTTTCGGGATCAAAATAGTTGGCGAAGCTGAAACTGTGGGCACTTTTAAGCCATCCGTGATCGGCCTGCCCTCGTGAATCAGATTTGTGTATGATATATTTCATGTGGTAATTTTTGTTTTTACAATGCTTTAGAAGTTTCCCGAATGCCCGGGATTAAAGAGTGATTTCCAAATACAAAATTAATGTACCTACATATAATATGACAATGAAAACAGCAATTGGATGTTAGATGAAACTGATATGGCAGCTAAATAAAGTGTGCGCTGTTTAAAACCCTTTGTGCTTTGATGGCAATAGTCGACAAACACTGCGTTTTATCCGACAAAACAGCCCATTGTTGGAGTAGGTATTCCAAATGAAAATGTGAACAACTATGAATACTTTATGCGGTGTACACAAGACAATCCAATGTATTTTTGTAGAACCGAATTTTTTGACAACCACACTTTTGCCATGAAAATGAAATCTCTTGCCACCCTGCTTCTTCTGTGTTTGTTTACTACTGCTGTATTTTCACAAGAAGAAGACTCCAACGACAGCAATTCGCTAGACGATCAATTCAACGAACTCAAGAAATCAAGCAACAACTACCAGGATTATAAG
>JAIVHP010000043.1 GCA_020201045.1 Flavobacteriales bacterium | reverse complement strand
ACAAGGTAAAAAAGGAACCCCGGGAATTTCCACGGCGTCTCTCCCTGATATCATCTTTATGCTCCTTTTCTTCTTTATGGTTGTAACCGTAATGCGGGAAGACGATCCGAAGGTAAAGATCAGTAAACCGGAAGCGACCGAGACACAAAAGCTGGAGAAAAAGTCGCTGGTAGACTACATCAATGTAGGGCCGCCATTTGATACGCGATTGGGGACTGAACCCAAAATCCAACTCGACGATTCGTTTGCTGAAATCAGCGACCTTCAAGGTTGGGTTACCGATAACCGGGAGCGTAGAGACGAAGCGGAAAAGCAACAAATTACCACTTCGTTCAAGGTTGATAGCGATACCAAAATGGGTATCGTTACCGACATCAAGCAAGAACTGCGCGAAGCACAAGCGCTAAAAATAAATTACTCAGTAAATAAAGGATCTTCAATAGACCGATAGATTGCTGAATTTTACGGAATAGAAGGCGTCTCGAAGAATTTCGGGACGCCTTTTTTGTTTTTAATTTGGTGATTACTTGCCGAAAAGAACTTTATTAAAGATTGACTGATCGATTTAAAATATTGAAATCCCCTTTATTCGTTCTGGGACTTGGACTGCTTCTGCTCAATGACTTTTATCTAAAATCACTGATGGGAAACTGGTTTACGGGGAAACTGTCGGATATCAGTGGCCTGTTCATATTTTCTCTCTTTTTCACAGTGCTCTTTCCCAGATTCAAACGGACTTGTTTTTTGGGAACTTCCCTATTATTTGTTTTTTGGAAAACACCTTTTTCAACACCACTCATTGAAGCTATTAGCGACACGGGTATTCCGATTGGCCGAACAATCGATTTCACAGATTTATGGACACTTTTAGTGCTGCCATTTGCATATCAATACGAAAAGATGAGTTATGCTGTGTGGAAGATTAAACCCCAATTATTAATCCTACTCTGCGCATTTGCATTTGTTGCAACTACATTACCCCCACAGAAAAAGCAGGTATATACTGAGATTAATAAAACATATGAGTTCAATTTTTCCCGGCAAATATTAGTCGACAGATTGAATCGTTTGACAGCCGAAAAACTTAGCAATCAACCACGAGATGCGGAAATAATCTACGACTCAGACGGTGATTTATTCTATTATGACTGGACTGGTGATACGTTGGCCATTTTTCTAGACGCTAAGAAATTGGATCGCGGTGATACGATAAAATTCAAAACAGTAATTGCAGACTTCCTGATACAAGGCAATGACAGTATCTCTTCTTTAAGGTTTGTCAATGCATACAAAGTTATTCCCGCATTTTCGGACAAAGACTACCGAGACAAAGCGATAAGAGAATTTGAAAGAAAGGTGATCAGAAAAATAAAAAACTAAGTCAATATTCTATTGAAATGTAGAACTCGAGACCGAAAGCTGCTTCATAATATATTCACAGAAGATTTCGCTTGTGCTGCGAAAATACAAACCACATTAATCCCGAAACAGCAACTACACTCACGGCGAGCCAAATCATATTGGTTGCGTCAAGCGCAAATTCGTCTGCTTCTTTGGGGATGGTTCCGCGCGACATTAGGAAGAGCATGGTGAGGGCAAAGGCATTATTGGTGAAATGAGCGATAATCGGTATCCATACCGATCCCGACCAAACAAAGAGATACCCCAGAACCGCACCGAGCACCATGCGCGGAAAAAATCCGTAAAACTGCATATGCATGGCGCTGAACAAGATTGCGGCCACCCATACGGCGGTGTGCACATTACCCGACCACTTGCGCACGATTGGAATTACGAGTCCGCGAAAAATCAACTCTTCGCCAATGGCGGGCAGGGCAGCAATGGTGAGAATATTTACAGCCAGCACAATGGGATTGGCATCTTCGGTTATAGCCTTTGTAAGTTTTGCGGCACTTTCTTCCATTCCGGCAAATGCCGCCTCAAGTCCCGACAAGAATTCGGGGAATTTCAATAATTCATTCATCCAGGCCAATGCGTTGATAAGCGGCAAGGCGGCAATCATCACCAAAATTGCAGCAACAGCCACCGACGCCCGAGCCGGGCGGAAGCCCAATACCCTTTTCCAGTTTGAAGAGATCAGCAGCGCAAACGCAAAAGAGGGAACCACGAACATTCCCAAATGCTGAAAGAGCAATAAAACGCGGTTTATATTTACGACCTGTGGATTCGTATAATCGGTAATAGAACCCGGCGCTTCGAAGAAATCTACACCCCAAAGAGCGGTGATCAGGCCATTGCCCATAAGCATAAAGATCGTTACTCCCAAAAAGGAAATCAGGAATAAGATGATCAATTTAAAAAAGGGATCGGAGTTGGCGAGTGGCCTTGCGGACATACGTTCAGTATTTTGTACTTTTGCAGCTCGAAAAATGGCAAAGATAGGCAATATAGAGCTTGGTGACTTCCCGCTTTTACTGGCGCCAATGGAAGATGTAAGCGACCCACCCTTTCGTGCATTGTGCAAAAAACACGGTGCCGATTTGATGTACACGGAGTTTATATCGTCGGAAGGATTGATTAGAGATGCAGCAAAAAGCGTTCAGAAGCTCGATATTTACGAATACGAAAGGCCAATTGGCATCCAAATATTTGGCAGTGAGATGGAGTCGATGATGCAATCGGCGGAAATTGTAGAACAAACCAACCCCGACATTCTGGACATCAACTACGGTTGCCCGGTAAAAAAAGTAGCCTGCAAAGGCGCAGGAGCCGGAATACTTCAGGACATTCCGAAAATGGTTGGCCTTACCGAAGCGGTGGTTAAATCTACCAATCTACCCGTTACCGTGAAGACCAGACTGGGCTGGAGCGACAGCACCAAATACATCGTTGAAGTAGCAGAGCGCCTACAGGATATCGGCATACAGGCCATATCTATCCACGGCCGCACGCGCCAGCAGATGTACAAGGGCGAAGCCGATTGGAGCTTGATAAAGGAAGTAAAAGAGAACCCGCGCATACACATCCCGGTTTTTGGAAACGGCGATATCGATACCCCGCAAAAAGCGCTGGAGTACAAAAACAGATACGGCGTAGACGGGGTGATGATCGGCAGGGCGAGCATTGGATATCCGTGGATTTTCAGAGAGATCAAACACTTTTTGGCCACCGGAGAAACCCTACCCCCTCCGCAAATGTCAGAGCGGGTAGATGCCGCCTTAGACCACTTGAATATGGGGCTTGAATGGAAGGGGCAGCGCCTGGGCATTGTGGAGATGCGCCGCCACTACGCCAATTACTTCCGCGGGATTCCCAATTTTAAATCCCACCGTATTCGACTGGTTACAGAAGAAAATCCCGAGAACGTAAGGGCTATTCTACAAGAAATAAAAGAGACCTTTTCGGAATACGTTTTTGCCTAAAGATCGGTGTACTTGCGGGTGAAAAACTGAACGGGCAAAATAGAAGATAAGATGCCGCAAGTGAGCACCAGGCCGAAGACGGCAAGTAAATCAGGCAGGGCAATTTCTACGGGGTAGTATGGAACAAGGCCACCTTCCAGGCGTATCAGGCCCAAATTTTGCTGCAAAATCACAAACAAAAATCCCAAAACCAGACCTACCAATGCTCCTACAAAGTTTATGAGCGCCCCTTCGAAAAAGAAAACGCGCTTTATTAGCGATGCCGGAGCTCCCAGGCTCGCGAGTGTTTTGATATCATCGCGCTTTTCATTGATCAGCAAAGTGAGTGCTGCAATGATATTAAAAGTGGCGATGAGTAAGATAAAACCCATAATCAAAAAAGTGGCCCACTTCTCCGTTCGGTTGGTTTTGTAAATCAATTCGTTTTTCTCATACCTCGTTCGCACCTGATAATCGGCGCCCAACAGGTTTTCGATCTCCGTTTTTACATCTGCGAGATTTGCCCCGGGGCTTAGCTGGAGTTCGAGCATGGATACTTCGTCGCTATACCCCAGTAAATCGGCGGCAAAGTCGATCGGTACGATGACGTACTCTGAATCAAAATCGATATTAATTGAAAAAATGCCCGCTACGGGTATGTTTTTCTTGTTGAGCGCCTGCTCCATATCCCTGCGCAGGTTTTTTCCACGAACCACTGCCGATAGGCGAAGCGGGTTAAACACCTGTTCAAATAGCTGCAAGTCGAGATCGTATTTTACGCCCACGCCCACAATCGCCGCCGGATTATTTTCCAATTCCATTACTCCCTTCCCGCCAATAATCATGGTATCGAGCCGCGACTGTGGGAAGAATCCCTTCTCAACGCCCTTTACTTTTACAATGCGCTGGTTGTTATCGTACTCGGCAAAAACCCGCTCCTCGATTACCCGGTGGCAGGAAGCCACCCCATCGATCGCCTTTATTTCATCGCAATTCATCTCACCGGCTTTTATCACCTTGCTGGTAAGCGGAAGAATGGAGATATCGGTGTCGAAATAGCTGTAGCGCTCATCGATAAGCGAATCAATACCGTTAAAAGCCGATAGCACAACCACCATGGCCATGGTAACCAAGGCAACCACCACCATGCATATTACACTCATAATGGTGATAAAAGACAGGGTATTACGAGAGAGCAAATACCTGCGCGCTATGAAGTAGCTCAGGTTCAATTTATTCTCCGTCTAATATTTCATCTATTTCCTGGGCGTAGTCCAAGCTGTCGTCTAAGTAAAAATACAACTCTGGAACAACGCGCAGTTGCTTTCCCACGCGGTTGCCGAGCATTCCGCGCACCAGCGATGTTTTGCTCCGAATAAGCTCGAGTAGTTCCTTTTTATCGGTGCCCTTATTGGCAAAAAAACTGAGGTAAATCCGCGACGAACGCAAATCGGGACTCATGCGCACCACGGTAACCGTAATAAAAGCGCCGTGAAAATGCGCCTGTGCGTTTTGCTGAAATATAATCGCGAGCTCTTGCTGAATGAGTTTGCCAACTTTCTCTTGTCTGATTGATGCCATAAAGTCTTCTAGTATAAAAAATCGTTGTAGGGATAGCGCTCCTGATGGATAAGCTTCACTTCTTCGTAAAGCATCTCTCGCAATTCATCCATATTGGTTTTTTTGATGGCCGAGATAAAAGCCACCCGGTCTGCCTTGAGCTTCGACATCCACGTTTTTTTCAGCAGCTCCAATGGATCGGTATCCAGATCGGGATCAATATCCTGGGGGTCTACCTTTTCGGGGCGGTAGGCATCGAGCTTGTTAAAAACCACAATGGTGGGTTTCTCGTCGCAGCCAATCTCTGTCAGGGTTTCGTTTACCGTATTGTAATGGTCTTCGAAATTAGCGTGTGAAATATCGATTACATGAACGAGCACATCGGCTTCGCGCACTTCGTCGAGGGTACTTTTAAACGACTCGACAAGTTGAGCCGGAAGTTTGCGTATAAACCCAACGGTATCGCTGAGCAAAAAGGGCAGGTTTCCAAGCACCACTTTCCGTACGGTGGTATCGAGGGTGGCAAAGAGTTTATCTTCTGCAAAAACCTTCGATTTGCTGAGCCTGTTCATCAGCGTAGATTTCCCGGCGTTGGTGTAGCCCACGAGCGCCACCCGAACCAGGGCACCGCGGTTTCCGCGCTGGGTTTTCATCTGCTTGTCTATTTGCTTCAGGCGTTCCTTGAGCTTGGTAATTTTATCGCGAATAATCCGGCGGTCGGTTTCAATCTCCTTCTCACCTGCACCACCCCGTGTGCCGGTGCCACCTCGCTGCCGCTCCAGGTGGGTCCACATCCGGGTGAGTCGCGGTAAAAGGTACTCCGATCGGGCGAGTTCTACCTGCGTTTTGGCCTGAGCCGTGCGCGCCCGGAGTAGGAAAATATCGAGGATGAGCAAACTGCGATCGTAGATCTTCTTTTTGAAGATGCGCTCGAGGTTTCGCATCTGCGACGGGCTCAGATCGTCGTCGAAGATGATCACATCGATTTCATTTTCTTCTACGTATTCCTTTATCTCTTCTACCTTTCCCTTTCCCACGAAAGTGCGGGTATCGGGCACGTCGAGTTTTTGGGTAAACACCCGTTGGGTATCTACCCCGGCTGTCTTTGCCAAAAAAGCGAGTTCGTTTAGGTAGTCGTCTACTTGCTCGGCCGTTTCGTCGCGGGTAATCACACCAATTAAAATGGCCGATTCTCGTTCTATTGCCGTTGTTATGGGTTCTGCCATAGATTTATTTAAACGATAAGGTATAATTCGCCACCGCTTCAATTTCTTCGGGTGATAACACCCTTTCATAGGGCATCATATTCCCCTTGCCTTTGGTAATCAGCACAATTCGCTCTTTCACTGAAAGCTGAGACTCGGGAAGCATCTTTGCACCGGCGAGTCCCTTTCTTCCATCTGCGCCGTGGCAAAGGCCACAATGCGTATTGTAAATTTTCTCCGCTACAATTTCTCCCTCATCCGTTTTAGGTTGTTGGCTTTCGGGCGAACCGGTGTTGCACGAGAGCACAAGTACCAAAGCTATTGAAAAAATACTTCCTTTATTCTTCATCACATTCCCGGAAACCAGGCATTTCCCGCTCCCACTTCTCTAAACGGCCACGGCACATTTATCAGCACTAATACAAGAGCAACCAAAAACGCCCAGAATTGACGTTTGTGCTTTGCGATGGCTGTGGTTGCCTTTTTAGACCTAACGCGGCCAATGGTAACCAGCGCAATGGCAATAAGCATGGCCACCAGGTGTTCGATGGAGTAAAAACGAACCACCTTATCGGCCATATTACCAATCTGCGTATGCCAGCCCTGGGTAAAATAAAGCGCCAATCCCACGAGCAATTGCAGGTGAAAGGCAATAAGGGTGAGCAGCGCCCAGCGGTTGTCCGATTTTCCAAAATCAGTACCCTGCCGCATGCCCTGAAAGCTCTTAACAAGGGCGATAATAATGGCGAGCAGGGCAAACCATCTCAATAGGGAGTGCAAGTGTGTTAATCCGGTGTACATACGCTTATCTTTGCAGACAAAGGTAGTGCAGCCGCCCAAATGCCACAAGGTGAATTGATGGAGCAATAAAAGTAGAATACCCGCTTCAAATTAAAAAATAGCGCAGGGCTATAAACTGGCAACCTTTGCAGGATAGGCTTGTTTAATAATACCTGCAACCGCACACAGAAGAAAAATGTTAGACTGGAACGACATCATAAAGCTTGCCAACCACGGCGCTCCCGCACCCGAAAAGCGCGTGGAAAAAACAGAAGAAGAGTGGAAAGAATTGCTCACCGATGAGCAATTTCGCGTAACGCGACAAAGTGGAACGGAGCGGCCCAATAGCTCCGACATGTGTCGGATTTTCGAGCCGGGAAAATACGCGTGTATTTGCTGTGGAACTTTGCTCTTCGATGCCGATGAAAAATTTGAGAGCGGAACAGGTTGGCCGTCCTTCACGCAGCCCGCTTCAGAAAATGCCATTGCCTACCACAAAGATAAAAGCATGGGAATGATCAGGGTGGAAGCTGTTTGCAATACCTGCGAGGCGCACCTCGGCCATGTATTTCCAGATGGACCGGCTCCAAGCGGTTTGCGCTATTGCGTCAATGCGGCATCCTTGAAAAAAGTATAATAAATCGCGAATAATATTTTGAAGGGTTGTGACGGATGAGACCTGATCAAGAGAAATTCTGGTGGTTGTCTCACTGATCCCTTGCGATCCTTAATGTTTCTGTTTTTTTCCAACATTAAGATTAAGGTACATTAAGCCCATAGCGCGGAGTAGGTTTTCAGCATTTACATAACAGGCTGCTTTCTTAATGCCCCTTAATACCTTAATGTTTCAGTTTTTTCCTGTAAGTATAGGCGTGCAAGTGCGTGAATGAGAACTTGTATAGAGAAATGTTGTCGAGAGTCTCACTGATCGCTTGCGATCCTTAATTTTTCTCTATTATTTTTAACATTAAGGCATTAAGGCTCATTAAGCCCATAGCGCGGAGTGGGTTGCGGAAGTGCTTTAACAGGCTGCTCTCTTAATGCTCCTTAATACCTTAATGTTTCAATTTTTTCCTTTTAGGCGTGCAAGCACGCTGTGAGAACTTGCAAAGAGAAATGTCGTCGGGTATCTCACTGATCGCTCGCGATCGTCGGTGCACTCATCAATTTGAGCTTTGGTTGTCCTTTTTTGAGCATTTCGCGAAATCCCGAACTTGTTTCGGGGTCAGCGAAGCAACCCCGGACTTGCTCCGGGGTAAGCGAAGCAATCCCGAACTTGTTTCGGGGCTCTGCGCACCTCCGCCCTTCGGCGGAGTCCCAGTATCAGCGTAAATTATGTAAAAAAACTAGCGTTGACGCTTGTGCTCCACCGAATGGCGGAGGGTGCACATCAAAAGCGACGTCCTTGAAAATCCATTTTCTTGAAACTTTCGATCTACTACATGGATAACCCTTAAAAAAAGTTTATCCCTTTTCGGCTCTGCCAAAGGTGGTGCACTTACCCCTCCACTTTAAAGTGAGCGAGCAATTCTTCCTTGCTGCTCTCGGACTCAGTAAAAACGTTTTGTTTTCGCTTTCGCGGGAAATCACATTTCGAACGCGCATCTGTGTTGAGGGGTCGAGGCTTGAAAAAGGTTCGTCCCAAATTACGAGTTCGGGATTGCCAATCAGCGCAGCAGCGAGACCCACTTTCTTGCGGTTTCCCATCGATAGCTGGCGGATAAACTTTTTTGAACCCATCACCTCGCCAGCAAAAATTTCGGCAAAGGGTTCCAAGGTTTTTCGCACATCTTCCGGCGATACATCAAAGAGCCCACCCACAAAATCAAAGTACTCTTCGGGAGTGAGAAAGTTGATGAGAAAGCTATCGTCGAGAAAAGCCGAAGTGTACATTTTCCACGCTTCCGTTTTGCTCACGTCCTGGCCCTTAGACAATACGTGCCCGGAGGTGGCCTGAATAAGGTCTAGTGCCAGGCTAAACAAGGTGGTTTTTCCGGCACCGTTGTTTCCCACCACGCCCAATACTTCGCCCTTCTCTACCTTGAGCGAAGGGATGTTTAAGACCTCCGTACCGCTATACGACTTCGTTAAATTTTCTATTTCTATCATATTTTTATTCTTTTCGGAAGGCCGCTGAAATTTTATACCGGTTTTTTTCAAAAAATCTCGTGCAGCCGTCTATCAACTGTTGGTGAAAAACGATACCCAGAATCCCAAATCCGGCAATAAAGAGCAATCCGGTCATCTCTCCGCCGATTAATTTCCCAGCGTAAAACAGAACGATCGGCACGATGAAGATGGGAATCCCGATAAGGTAATGCGCCGCTCCAAAACCGCTGAGGCTAAACGCTCCGCCTTCGTTCGGGTCTATGCGAAGCGAATTGAAACTCGCCAGTAGCATGTAAATCAAAATCGAAAAAGAAGCGTTGAACAAAAGCAGGGCAGCGGAGTACAAAACGATACGCGGTTCGTAAAAAAAGTAGGGAAGGCTGAGCACAAACATCAGCACACAGGTAAGTGCCAGAAAGTAATACTTCGCCCTGAAAATATCCCTAATGGTATTGCCGCGCGACATCAAAAGATCAAAGTGGAGGGCATTCCACGACAGGAGGAGTTGGCCGTGATTTAAAGCAATTACACCGGTAATTAACAGTCCTGCGAATATGTAGATCACTTCCGTTGAAGACTCGTCGATCATAAACAGTGGAAAGAACAAAACAATCACGCTCGATAGCAGGTAAGCCCTTGCCCGCTTGGCGCGGAGAATAAGCCGCAACTCCAGGTCCATAATTTTACCCGGGCGTCCAAACCTGCCAAACCAGCCCAGTTTTAGGTTGCTTCCGAAGCCGCCACCTTGCGATTCTTGGAGATTAATGTGAAGTTGTTTTTTGAAATAACCGTTTAGCGCCGTGTAAACGCCAAGAGCCAAAGCGATAAATACCGATGCGGTAAGTGGACCCGAGAGCAGAAATTCGGCGGTGCTCTCCACGGCCGGCAGGGTAGAAATAATGCCTTCGTACTCCAGGTATATAAAAATTAGAATCGCCCCGATCATGCTTCCGGCGTAATAGTTTTTTAAGTCAGACCCCTTTGTAACCCAGAAAGAAATGTAATTGGAAGACAGAATAATTCCGATAGCCAGAAGGAGAAAGGAGATTTGATCTGCGCCGCCGTAATTTTCCGTGAGATAAACCAGATAAAACGGCACGATTAAAAACAAGGGCAAAAAATTAAAAAAGCTCGCCAGCGAGCGCAGGAGAAGATACCTGGCCATTCTGCTTCTCTTCACGGGCAAGAGCAGGTATGGCTTTATAGATAGCGTGGGGAATTTTTGAAGAAAATACCGCGTTAGAATATCGATGGGCAAATAATAGAGTAGAAATGCTCCGGCGATGTGGAGCGTATTACGTCCTTCGAAAAGAGACTCGAGTATTTCGCCGGAAACGAGACCCAAAATCAAAAAAGAAACGGCGAAGTAAAAGGCAAAAAACGCGAGTAAAACCGTTTGCAAAAGGTTTTGGGTCAGGGCCGGCGACCTTCGAAAACCCAGCCAGGCGTGTTTGAGAAAAAACGATTTCATGGCGTGAAAATATAGAGGGGCGTCTGCGATTCAAACAAGAATTTGATGAGCGGTAAATACCCCGGGGTAAATCAATTTCGCTTCTCGGAGAAAAAACGCTTGAGCAAGTCTGCCGACTCATCGCCCATTACGCCACCCTGGAGCTTTGTTTTGGGGTGGAGCAGGTGGTTTCCGATCAGCGAAAACCCCTTTTTCTGATCGTAAGCGCCAAAGACCACTTTTCCGATTTGCGCCCAGCTAAGCGCACCGGCACACATTACGCAGGGTTCTAAACTCACGTAAAGGGTGCATTGCGGGAGGTATTTACCTCCCAGGAAATCTGCCGCCGAAGTAATGGCCTGCATTTCTGCGTGAGCGGTTACGTCGGTAAGGCGTTCGGTAAGGTTGTGGGCACGCGCGATAATCCGCCCGCCGGCAACGACCACAGCGCCCACGGGCACTTCGTCTTCGCGAAAAGCTTTTTCGGCTTCGGCGAGCGCCTGCTTCATAAAATAATGATCTCCGTGTGGTTCAATGGCCATGGCGCGAAGATAAGCCGGGAATCTTAGTCGCGAAAGCCCCTGCATCATAGAATCAAAATTCTAACTTTGCGCCTCTAAAAAAAGTAAACCATGCACAGATCACATACTTGTGGAGAGCTCAGGCTCGAAGATGCCGGAAAAACCACTACCCTTTCCGGATGGGTACAACGCTCGAGAGACCTCGGAGGGATGACCTTTGTAGATCTACGCGACCGCTACGGCCTTACACAGGTGGTATTTAACATGGAAGAAAATTCGGCGCTCTGCGAAAGGGCCCGAAAACTGGGGCGCGAATTTGTGGTGAAAATTACCGGCACCGTGAAGGAGCGGAGCAGCAAAAACCCCAAGATGCCCACAGGCGATATCGAAGTGGTGGCGGGCGATATGGAAGTGCTGAACACGAGCAAAACCCCGCCGTTTACCATCGAAGACGAGACCGATGGCGGAGACGAGCTGCGCATGCAATACCGCTACCTCGACCTGCGCCGCAAGCCCGTTCAAAACGGATTGGTGCTGCGGCACAAACTGGCGCAGGCCACGCGGGCTTACCTCGACAAATCGGGATTTTTGGAAATTGAGACACCCTACCTCATTAAATCCACGCCCGAAGGAGCGCGAGACTTTGTAGTGCCCAGCCGTATGAATCCCGGCGAGTTTTACGCCCTCCCCCAGTCGCCGCAAACCTTTAAGCAATTGCTGATGGTTTCGGGATACGACCGGTATTTTCAAATTGTGCGCTGCTTCAGAGACGAAGACCTTCGCGCCGACCGCCAGCCCGAGTTCACGCAAATTGACTGCGAAATGGCATTTGTAGAGCAGGAAGACGTGCTTCAAACTTTCGAAGGCCTCACCCAATCATTGTTTAAAGAGATTTTAGACGCCGACCTCCCCAATTTTGTGCGCATGGACTACGCCACCGCCATGCGAAAATACGGGTCTGACAAACCCGACATCCGCTTCGGGATGGAGATAAACGACATTTCGGAATACGCGAAGGGAAAAGGGTTTAAGGTGTTCGATGCATCGGAAAAGGTACTTGCCATAAACGCCGAAGGATGCGCAGAGTACAGCCGAAAACAACTGGACGCGCTTACCGAATGGGTAAAACGGCCGCAGATTGGCGCCAAGGGCTTGGTGTATGTAAAGTATCAGGCCGAGGGAATTCTGAAATCGTCGATCGATAAATTTTTTGAGCCCGAGCAGCTCGAAGAGTGGTGCAAGGCCTGCGGAGCAAAGCCGGGCGATTTATTGCTGGTACTCAGCGGCGAATCTGCAACCACTTCAAAGCAAATTGGCGAATTGCGGCTGCACATGGCCAATACCCTCGACTTGCGAAAAAGCGGAACCTACGCACCCCTTTGGGTCGTTGACTTTCCGCTTATGGAGTGGGACGAAGAAACCAACCGCTACTACGCCATGCACCACCCCTTTACATCGCCCAAGCCCGAAGACATCGACAAGCTGGAAGCAGCTACCGGCGAAGTGCGCGCCAATGCCTACGACCTGGTGATAAACGGTGTGGAAATTGGCGGGGGATCCATAAGAATCCACGACCGGACGTTGCAAGCCAAAATTTTTGAGTTGCTCGATTTTACGGCCGAAGAAGCACAGGAGCAGTTTGGGTTTCTGATGAACGCCTTTGAGTTTGGAGCCCCACCCCACGGTGGAATCGCCTTCGGCTTCGACCGGCTTTGCTCGCTTATGGGCGGATCTGACTCCATTCGCGACTACATTGCATTTCCAAAAAACAACTCGGGAAGGGATGTGATGATCGATGCGCCGTCGCCGATTGACGAAGCCCAACTCAGCGAATTGGGAATGGCGCGGAAAAAGGAATAGAACCGAGTTTATTTACATGATACAGCGCTAATCACAGGCGCAAATAACCATATAGTTATATTCAATGGGTTTTTGATTTTAAATCGACGAAACTTATAGATATTTGCACTCAAGAAAATTAAAAAAGAACAAAAACTATGTCATTTACAGGTAAAAAATTTCCAAGCATCGCCACACAGGCGATGAATTCTGAAGGAGAAAACATCGAAATCAACGTGCCGGAAGAAGCGGTAAAAAACAAGAAAAAAGTTCTGCTTTTTTGGTACCCAAAAGATTTCACCTTTGTTTGCCCTACTGAGCTTCACGCTTTTCAGGCGGCATTAGCGGAATTCGAAAAACGAAA